>JAKFYL010000013.1 GCA_021730845.1 Planctomycetota bacterium
AGGACCTGGGCTCGTGGGCCGTCGATGCCCAGTGGCAGCTGGCCTTGAGCAGTTTGCAGGAGGTGCTGGCGGTAGATATCCCGAGGTTGCAGGAATGCGCGGCGCGCCTCCTGACCAAGGAGCGTCTCGTGGTGGGCTGGTGTTTGCCCCAGCCCAAGGAACGAGCCAAAGCAGAACGAACCCAACCCGCGAAGCGGTCGGCCGGGCGCAAGCGCACGGCGAGCAAGGCACGATGAGCGCTACCCAGTCGCGCCAAAGCGTCGTGACCGAACAGGAGCGCACCGTTCCGGCCATCGATCTGAAGATCGAGCGCTTCCGTTTGAAGTGCGGAGCGACGCTGCTCGTTTCGCCGCGTCAGGGCGCCAGCGTGTCCGCCGTTCAGATGCACATGCGCGGAGGGG
This sequence comes from Planctomycetota bacterium, assembly GCA_021730845.1. Classification (GTDB taxonomy): domain Bacteria; phylum Planctomycetota; class UBA1135; order UBA1135; genus JAKFYL01. Next base: position 402 of record JAKFYL010000013.1, read on the forward strand.
TTTCCCTGGATCCATCCGGGCTCGAAGGCACCGCGTACCTGACCGGAGCTTTGCTCGAACAAGGAACCCAGGCGCATTCCGAAGAGGAATTGGTGACCTTGCTCGAGACCTCCGGAGGCTCGGTCTCCGGCGACGCGCACGGTGTGGCGGGCGCGATCGCTGCGCCGTCGACCGATCTCTTGCTCGAATTGATGTGCGAGATGATCACTCGCCCAACTTTTCCGAAGAAGCAAGTCGATCGCCAAAAGCAGCGCCTTCTCGACCGGCTATTGATCGAACGCGACGATCCCCGCTCGCAAGCCGAGCAACGCTTCCGCAAGTTGGTGTATGGAGCGCACTGGCTCGGTCGCGCAGCTCACGGCACCGTCGAAAGCGTCGGCCGCATCGATTCCAGCACATTGCGCGCCTTCCACAAGCGCTGGTACATGCCCCAACGCGCGGTATTCGCCGTGTGCGGAGACTTCGAGCCCAAGGCGATTCAAGCGCGCCTCGACCGTTTGCTCTCCGCTTGGAAGAGCGGAGTCGATGATCCGGCGCCCAAAGCCGAGTATCCGACCCGCGCGCCCCGCGTGCAGGCTTTCCACGCCAAACGCCAGCAGGTGCACGTGTACCTGGGGCACCTAGGCGTCCGCCGCAACGACCCGGACTATCCGGCGCTGGTCGTGATGGATCACGTCTTGGGTACCGGCCCAGGATTTACCAATCGCATTGCGCGGCGCTTGCGGGACGAGCAAGGGCTGGCCTATACGGTGACCGCGAACATCCACGGTTCCGCGGGTATTCACCCGGGCATGTTCACGGCCTACATCGGAACTTCTCCCGAAAACGTCGGCACGGCGATCGATGGTTTCTTGAGCGAGATCCGCCGCATCCAGGACGAACCGGTGGCCGACGCCGAATTGGAGTTGGCCAGGAGCTATGTCACCGGCTCATTCGCGCTGTCGTTCCAGCGCGCGGCTCGGCGCGCCAACTACATGATCTCCCACGAACGTCACGGATTTCCTCCCGATCACTTGACACGCATCGTGCAGCAGTTCGCCGCCGTCAATCACGCCGACATCCAGCGCGTAGCCAAGGCGCACTTGCATCCCGAGGCCTGCTGCATCAGCGCCGCCGGCCCGATCACGGCGGCCGAGCTTGCAGCCCATGTCGGCTCCGGGGCCGCGGTGACGCAACCGACCGCGGGCTCGCGCGCGAGCTCGAAATCCTTTTCCAAGCCCAAATTCAGGGCCAAGGGTCAAGTCAAGCGCAAGCCTGCTGCTTCCCAGCGCAAGCAAAGCAAGTCCCGTTCCTAACTCGTCCCGATGATGGCCGGCTGGCCCGGCGCAACGCCATGCACCCTTCGAACCTGCGTGCAATTCTGTGGACCTCCCTGCTCCTGTCGACTGCCGCCTGCGTTGCCGATTCCAGCGGCCCGAAGCGCGATTCCGCTGACCGCAAGGCGCAATCCGCGCGCATGATTCCCCTGGACATGCACACCCACGCGCAGCCCAATCTGTGCCGCGTGAGGCACTTGAGCCTGGCGTTGGCGCTGGATTTCACGACTTCTACCGCCAGCGGTACCTGCACGTTGACGTTCGAGCGCATCGATCCCGACGCTCCCTTGGTGCTCGACAGCAAGGGCCTGCGCATCGAGCGTGTCGTTGCCGTCGATGGCTCCGCGCGCGCCTTCTCCTTGGGGCAGGAACACGACAACCTTGGCGCGCCGCTGACCATTGAGCTGCAGCCCAAAGATCGTGCAGTGGTGGTTCACTACGCCACCGCGCCGGGAGCCGAAGCCATGCAATGGCTAGCCCCCGAGCAAACAGCTTCTGGGAAGGCGCCATTCTTGTTTACCCAGGGACAGGCGATCCTTACCCGCACTTGGATCCCTACCCAAGATTCTCCCGGCGTGCGCGTTACGTATGACGCAACGATCGAAGCTCCCGCCAACCTGACCGCGGTCATGAGCGCCGAGCAATTGGGCCGCGGCCCGGATGGACGGTTTGGCTTCCGCATGCGCGAAGCAATCCCGCCGTACTTGATCGCGCTGGCCTGCGGCGACCTGGAATTCCAAGGCATCTCCAACCGCGCCGGAGTGTGGGCCGAGCCCAGCGTCGTAAGGGACGCGCGCGACGAGTTGGTGGATACCGAGCGCATGATCGCCGCAGCCGAGAAGCTGTTTGGTCCCTATCGCTGGGGGCGCTACGACTTGTTGATCCTGCCCCCAGCGTTTCCCTACGGCGGAATGGAAAATCCACGGCTCACCTTCGCCACGCCCACGATCCTGGCAGGGGACAAGTCCTTGGTGGCCTTGGTGGCGCACGAATTGGCCCACTCGTGGTCCGGAAACCTGGTGACCAATGCCACTTGGCGCGATTTTTGGCTCAACGAGGGATTCACCGTCTACATCGAGCAGCGCATCATGGAGGAGGTCTTCGGCGTCGAGCGCACCAGCATGGAACAAGTGCTTTCGCGCGCGGAACTCGAACAAGAGATGGCTGGCATGCAGCCCAAAGACCAGGTGTTGCACATCGATCTGGCTGGTCGGCACCCGGACGATGGGTTCAGCCAAGTGCCCTACGAGAAAGGCGCACTGTTCTTGCGGCGCTTGGAACAAATCTACGGCCGGCCGGCGTTCGATCGATTCTTGCGCAACTACTTCGACCGCCACGCGTTCCAGAGCATCACCACGGAAGAGTTCACACACCACCTGCAAGCGGAGTTGATCGATCGCTTGCCGGCCCTGGGTGAAAAGCTGGACGTGCACGCGTGGTTGACGACGCCCGGGCTGTTGCCGGACGCTCCCACATCGCGCTCGGCGCTGCTGGACCGAGTCGATACGGAGCTAGCCGCACTGCGCGTGGGCCAAGCGGCGGGCAAGCTCGAAACCAAAGGCTGGGTGACTCAGCAGTGGCTGCGTTTCCTCACGAATCTGCCGCGCGACCTTTCGGCCCAGCGCATGGCGGAGTTGGATGAGGCGTTCCAATTCACGACGAGCGGCAACTGCGAGATCGCTTGCGCCTGGCTCGAGAAATGCATCCAGACGGGCTACTCGGGAGCTGACCAGCGCCTGGAGGAGTTCGTGATGCAGGTCGGCCGGCGCAAGTTCTTGAAGCCGCTGTACACGGCCCTGGTGCAGGCGCCCAACGGGCTCGAGCGGGCCAAGGCGCTCTATGCGCGCGCCCGCCCGCGCTACCACGCCGTTTCACGCGGCACGCTGGACAAGATCGTGGGGTTCTGACCGCCCGGCTGGCCGGGCCCGGGTTTGGCACGTCCCGGGGCGGCCTTTTGGGGAGCTGGCTTCAGAGTCGCGCGCCTACCGGCCGATGGACTGGGAAAGCATTTCCATGACCTGGAATGCCTCTCGACCCTAGACCCGCCGGAGATGTGAACGTGCTCGACTGGCTACTCAATCGCAAACAGGCCCATACCCGCGCGCCCGAGCCGGAGGCGCAGGAAGCCCAAGAGCCGCAGCCCGCGCTGCCTACGCGCAGCTTTGAACGCAAAGCGGACCGGCTGTTCTTCAAGGTGCAGCCGGAGGATTTGGTGCGGGTGCAAGACCACCCCTTCTACAAGCGCATGCACGCCAAGATCGAAAGCGGCGAGCTGACCATGCCGCTCATGGCGGACAGCGCCGGTGAGGTACTGGCCTTGTGCTCCGATCCGCAGGCCGATGCATTCGCTCTGTCACGCACGCTGCTGCGCGATCAGTCCATGACCGCACACGTCTTGCGCGTCGCCAATTCAGCTCATTATGGGTCTGAAAAGCGCGTCACGTCGCTGAATCAAGCCATCGTACGGCTGGGACTAAACAAGATCAAAGAAATCGCGGTCGGAGTGCTGCTGCGCGAGCGCATCATCAGCGCGCCCGGCCACGAACACGAAGCGCGCCTGATGTGGGACCACGCAGCCCTGTCGGCCGGATTCTCGCGCGAAATCGCCCAACGCGTGAATGCGGACGCGGACATGGCGAGCTTGTGCGCACTGCTGCACGACATCGGCGGTCCAGTGCTGTTTCAGGCAGCTCACGACCTGACCAAGTCCATGCACGCCGAAATTCCGCCCGAGGTCGTGCGCACGACCTGCTCGGCGTTTCACGCACGTGTCGGCTCGGAGCTCGCCAAGCGCTGGAATTTGCCGGACGAAATCGTGCGCGTCATCGCCTGCTACCGCGACCGCGAACCAGCGACGGAGCGCCGTCGCAGCGCGCAAATCGTCGGCCTAGCGGACCTGCTGGCAGGTTGGGCCCTGGATCCCTGGGCGGCCCAGAGCAACGCGCCGGGAGCGGACGACCCGCGCCGCGCAGCCCTGTCGATCAGCGACGGCGACTGGTCAGCGATCGTAGCTTCCTTGCCCCGCGTACGCGCTGGTGCGATGGCCTACGTCGAGTGACGGTACCGTACCAGGCTCGATTCCCACATCTTTGGTGCCAGGCTTGTATCGATCTAGGCGGCACGCAAGGCTCCCGTTCGCGCAGGTAACTCGGCGCCGGTGCTGATCGATCACGTGCTATAGCAGCGATCGAGCGTCTTGGCATATTCGCGTGCCGCTATGTCAGCGTAGTCCGGATGATCCTCGCGGTACCGTACCAGGCTCGATTCCCACATCTTTGGTGCCAGGCTTGTATCGATCTAGGCGGCACGCAAGGCTCCCATTCGCGCAGGTAACTCGGCGCCGGTGCTGATCGATCACGTGCTATAGCAGCGATCGAGCGTCTTGGCATATTCGCGTGCCGCTATGTCAGCGTAGTCCGGATGATCCTCGAGCGCTCTGGCGTGCTTGCGGTACGTACGCATGGCGCCTTGTTCGCTCGTATTGGTTCGCAAGGCAATCTCGGCCCAGGTGGCGCCGCACAAGTCGCGTAGCAGAGCCACGGTAAGGAGCTCCGGTGCGCTGCGTTTTGTTCTTCCTTTTCCGATCCGCCAATCGGGGTACTTTGCGAGCAAGTGAGCGAGCAGGCTCAGCGTGTCTTCGATGTCGCATAGCGGTGTACCTATCGAACTGCCGTCGGCCAGTAGCGCCTTTCGCCGCATCCAAGTTAGAACCCGCGGCGGTGCAGCACCGAGCAGGTCATCTACCGGATCGGTGTTGGGAAGGCCGAGTTCCACTCTTTTCTCGATGACGCGAACCATACCCGCATCCACCGGTGATCCGAAGCACTCGTCGTAGGCACGGACATCGAATTTGTCCCGACGAGAAAACGAACATGCGGCCTCTTCGATCCAGCCGCGCTCCAACCATGGCGGACCGCTCTGACGCCGATAGTGATACGCACTGCCATGCGGGTATGCCCCGTCAGAAGTAGTGATGCGAGCGTCGCCCGGATTGCTGTCGATGTACCGGACCACTTGGCGCCGATACCGCAGCGAGTCGACAGGGTACGAGCGGAAGCGACCGCGAAACAGTGGCCCGTCGCGCCGACGGCTGCGATTGAACCACCGCACATAGTCGTTCAGGATCCTGCACATCGCTAGCGAGAGGCCCTTCTCTGGGCTGCGGACGAGCAAGTGGAAGTGCGTCGTCATTACGCAGTAGGCATGGATCTCGATCCAACCCTCCCTGGCTGCCCTCGCCAACCGTGAGAGAAAAAAGCGTACGTCCCTACCAGTTTCGAAGGCTGTTCTACGGGCGATTCCGCGGTTCATGACATGGTGCCACACCCCAGGTCCATCGCAGCGAGGCGTCCGTCCCATGCTCTCTCCCTGGGATCGAACGACCGGACCCGATCCGAAGTTTCACCAGGGAAGCGGGTTCCGGTGGCTCAGCTTCATCGTGGCACGGTGCGTTGGAATCGAGCCTGGCACCAAAGATGTGGGATTCGAGCCTGGTACCGTACATCCATGCTCCAGCGATCGTAGCTTCCTTGCCCCGCGTACGAGCTGGTGCGATGGCCTACGTCGAGTAGCGCATCGGGAGCTGCCGTACACTGCGCTGCGTGGTGCGTCGACCAAGCAGAAGCGTTGATCTGACGCGGCAGCGGATCTTGGCCGTGGTGGATTCCATTCCGGCAGGCAAGGTGGCCAGTTATGGACAGGTTGCCGCGGAGGCTGGTTTGGCGCGTCGTGCGCGATTGGTTGGGAAGATTCTGGCAGCGCTTCCTGCGGGATCGGGCATTCCTTGGCAGCGCGTGATCAACAGTTCGGGCCGCATCAGCCTCGTGGGGACTGCGGCGCAGCGTCAAGCGCGTTTGTTGCGGGCTGAAGGGGTCAAGGTCTCGAGCGCGATGCGCGTCGATTGGCGCGCGTGCCGTTGGCAGCCGCAATAGCGCTGCGGGCCGCCCGCGTGTTGTGCGCGAGCGGCCCGCCGTGCATGTCAGGCCGTGGCTTGGCGGACTACTTCTTGTCGTCGTCCTTGGCCGGCAAATCGCTGACCAGGGCGTCGGTGGTGAGCAGCAGGCTGGCCACCGAGGCGGCGTTTTGCAGCGCGGTGCGCGTGACTTTGGTGGGGTCGATCACGCCCGAGGCCACCAGGTCTTCGTAGTTGTCCGTCGCCGCGTTGTAGCCCCAGTTCTTGGCGTTCTTGGAACGCACGTTCTGCACCACGACCGCGCCGTCTTGACCGGCATTGATCGCGATCTGGCGCATGGGCGCCTCCAAGGCTCGGCGAATGATCATTGCGCCGACCTTTTCGTCACCGGAGAGGGAGAGTTTCTCGATCGTCTCGATGCAATTGACCAGAGCCACGCCGCCGCCGGGCACGATGCCCTCTTCGACTGCTGCTCGGGTCGCATGCAGCGCGTCCTCGACGCGCGCCTTGCGCTCCTTCATTTCCGCTTCGGTTGCGGCGCCCACGTTGATCTGGGCCACGCCACCGGAGAGCTTGGCCAGGCGTTCCTGGAGCTTCTCCTTGTCGTAGTCGCTCTTGGTGATTTCCATCTCGGCACGAATCTGAGCGATGCGGCCTTTGATGCCTTCCTTGTCGCCCGCGCCTTCGATGATCGTGCATGTTTCCTTGGCGACCACGACCTTGCGGCACGTGCCCAGGTCCTTGAGCGTCACGCTCTCCAAGTTGGCGCCCGTCGACTCCATGATCGGGTTGGCCTTGGTGAGCACGGCAATGTCTTCCAACATGGCCTTGCGGCGATCACCGAAACCAGGGGCTTTCACGGCGCAAACCTGGAACATGCCGCGCAGCTTGTTGATCACCAAGGTCGCCAGGGCTTCGCCCTCGACATCCTCGGCGATGATGAGCAGCGGTCGGCCGGCTTGGGCCACTTGCTCCAGAAGCGGGATCATGTCCTTGACCGTGCCCAGCTTCTTCTCGTACACGAGCACGTAGGGCTTCTCGAGCACCGTCTCCATGGTCTTGGGGTTGGTGATGAAGTGCGGCGACAAATAGCCCTTGTCGAACTGCATGCCCTCGACCCAGTCAACCTCGGTCTTGAGGCCCTTGCCTTCTTCCACGGTGATGACACCGTCTTGGCCAACTTTTTCCATGGCCTCGGCGATCATCTTGCCGATTTCGCTGTCGTTATTGGCGGCGACCGTTCCGACTTGGGCGATGTCCTTCTTGCCATCAACCTTGTTGGAAATCGACTTGAGCTTGGCGACGCAGGCATCCACGGCCTTGTCGATGCCGCGCTTCATAGCGACCGGATTGGCGCCGGCCGTCACGTTCTTGAGGCCTTCCTCGAAAATAGCCTCGGCCAACACCGTTGCCGTGGTCGTGCCGTCGCCGGCGTTGTCGGAAGTGCGCGCAGCGACTTCCTTCACCAGCTGGGCACCCATGTTTTCATAGGCGTCTTCCAGCTCGATCTCCTTGGAAACCGTGACACCGTCCTTGGTGACGGTCGGCGAGCCGAAGGATTTCTGGATGATGACGTTGCGGCCGCGGGGCCCGAGCGTCACTTTTACGGCGCGCGCCAGGCGGCGCACACCATTGCGAATGTGCTCACGCGCTTCGGCGTCGTAACTGATCTGTTTGGCGGTCATGAATCGTCCTCGTTTGCGTCTTGGGAGTGCGTCGTTGCTTCGTGGTCAGGATCAATCTTCGATGACGCCGAGGATGTCTTCCTCGCGCATGATCATGTATTCGTTGCCGCCGACCTTGACTTCGGTGCCGGCGTACGAGGTGAACAGCACGCGGTCGCCCTTGCGCACCGAGAACTTGGACTTCTCGCCGTTGTCGAGCGTCTTGCCTTCTCCGATCGCGATTACCTTGCCCTCTTTGGGTTTTTCCTTGGCGCTGTCGGGAAGCAAGATGCCGCCGGCGGTCTTGTCTTCGGCTTCCAGGCGCTGGATCAGGACGCGGTCGCCTAGGGGGCGGATGGTTCCGGTGGGGGTCTTGGTCTTGGTCGTCATGGCGTCGTAGTAGTGGCTCTAGGTCTCTTGGGAAAAGGTCGAATTGGGTTTGTGCGCCCCCAAGGCCACCTTGGCCTTCGGGCGCTGGTTCATAAGGAGCGCGCTAAGGAGCGTTCTCCCCAGTCGGAAAGCCGAGCGGCAGATCGCCTCGGCGCAGGGCGCGCAGCACCTCGCTGCGCAGAATCTCGGGGGCAACCGGCTTGCGCAGCACAGCCGAGGCGCCCAGAGGCAAAGCCTTGGCGCGCAATTCGGCGCTCGCATTGCCCGAGTACATGATGCAGGGCAGGTCCTGCGCCGGCAGGGTTTGACGCACCTGGCTCAGCACCTCTAAGCCCGTGCAGCCGGGCATTTGAAAGTCCAAGACCATCAAATGCAGCCAAGTACGCCGCGCTAGGGCGATGGAGACGGCCTGGGGGCCTGTCTCGGCGTGCAGGATCTCCAGGCCCAAGGGACGCAGGAGGTCCTCGATGCCCTGGCGAACTTCCAGGTCATCCTCGGCCAATAGCACACGGTGGGAAAGCATGGGCAGACGGGTGGTCTGGCCCACCGGAAAGCAAACCCTGTGCCCTTGGCGATTCACGGGAGACTCCGCCCCTAGGGTGGGCCAGGAGCGACAGTCCGCAAGTGGGCGCCTGCCAATCTGGCACGGACCCCGAATCCCGGACCTGGGTTCTGTCAGGATGACAGGCCGGCATGGAGTGCCGGCGACAAGCCGCCTAGCATGCCGGAGCGCCACGGCGAGAGTCGTCTAGGCCCCACGCTTGAGCCCCATCCCCAGTCGCCTTGGCCCACTAGCCGCGCAACTAGCGCGCGAGCGGCTCGTTTTCGATGCGCACGCCGATTCGCTGCAACGCGCCCTGGATTTGGGCCACGACCTGGCCAGCAGCGGACCCGGGCAGCTCGATTTGGAGCGCGGTCAAGCCGGGGGATTGGGCGCGTTGGTCTTCGTCGCCTGGGTCGACCCGAAATATATGCAAGCGGGAACCGGCAGCGCGAGCGCCCGCGCCCGCGAGTTGCTGGGCGCTTTCGACGAACTGGCTCATGGCCGACCCGACCGGGTGCTCGCCGTGCGCTATGCCGGCGATCTGGATCGCGCGCGCGAAATGCGAGTGGTAGCCGGCATCCCAGGCATCGAAGGTGGACACGCCTTGGAGGAAAGCCTGGGCGAGCTCGAGCGCTTCCACAAGCTTGGCGTGCGCGTCTTGACCTTGGTGTGGAACAACCACTTGAGTTGGATTCGGTCGTGCCAAGACGGCGCGGACGAAAGCATTCCGCCGGGGCTTTCGAGTTTTGGCCGGAGCGTCGTCGAAAGCATGAACGCCCTGGGGATGGTGGTGGACTTGTCCCACGCCGGCAAGCGCTCGTACATGGACGCGCTCGAGGTCAGTTCCAAGCCCGTGATCGCCAGCCACTCCGGCTGCAAGCGTTTGAACGAACATCCGCGCAATTTGGACGATGAGCAATTGCGTGCCTTGTCGAAATCTGGCGGAGTCGTGGGCATCGCGTTTTGCACGGGTTTCTTGGATGGCGACGCGCGCGCCGCGGAAATCGAACAGCGCCAGACCGCGGCCTACCAAAATCTCACGGGAAGGAACGACACGGAGAAATTCTTGCACCAGTCGCAGTGGATCGAGCGCGAATTGAAGCCGCTTTCGGCGGAGCGCGTGGTCGACCACATCGCGCACGCCGCCTATGTGGCCGGCATCGACCACGTCGGGCTGGGTTCGGACTACGACGGCATCGAGCGCGCGCCGCTGGGACTCCAGGACGCAAACTACGCCGTCTTGGCCGAGCTGATGGAGCGCCGCGGGTTCTTGGAGCCGGAAATCCGCAAGGTGCTAGGTGAAAACATGGAGCGAGTGTTTCGACAGGCGCTTCCGGCCGAAAGCGGACTGCAGTGAGTCGGCTCCTCCTAGCAGTCCGTGGTGAAAGTAGCGACTGCGGCTTTGCGCGCGATCACCCTGCGGCGTCGCGCTCGTTGGGTCGTGCTCAGCGGCCAGGCAGGCCGCTTCCGCCGCCCCGGTGTCGCGCTCCTTGCAGGGCGAACGCGCGCTTTGCCTTGCTACGCGACTTTCACCGCGGACTGCTAGCGCCCAAGGAAACTCAATTGCCCAGCAGCTTGCCGGCTTTCTTGAGCAGGTCCTGTGCGCCGCCCGCGCCGCCGACTTTGCCCAGCAGACCTTCCAGACCTCCGGATTGAGATTGGAGCTGCTTCAAGAGGCCGGGCACGACTTCCTTGGCGCCGGCTTCGGCCTTGGCCTTGTCGATGCCTGCGCTCTTGGCCATGCCGCCCAAATCGAGCTTGCTGAGAAGTGAGGACGCATCCCCGCCCAGGAGCGACTGCAGATTGAGTCCGCCGCCCTTCACTGCGCTCAAGATTCCGGGCAGCAGCGCGCCCAAAAAACCTTGAGCTTGCTGTCCAGTAAAACCCGACTTCGAGGTCAGTTGTTGCGTGAGGGCCGGGCCGAATTGCTTGAGGATTGCTTGAATGTCCATGTGGCGTTGCGACGCAAATAGGAGGGTGGCGGGGACAAGCCTTGGCGTGCTGCCCAGGGGGGCCGCAAGGCTCGCTGACGAGGCGCAGCATAGCCCTGTGCCGGCACGAAATACATGCCCGATCCTCTGGCCGAAATGGCCGCGCTGGGGGATCATTGGAAGGGTCCCTCACCCGCAAAGGTCCCGCGCATCATGCTTCGAATTCGACACGTTGCCATCGCCGCTGCACTGCTCTGCTCCTCGGCCTCGCTGCAGGCGCAATCGATCGCCGATTTGACCGGCTTGACCGCGCTGAAAAAGCGCTTGGGCGCTGCGAACACGCCTACTGGCGCAAATGTGCTCACTTCGATCACCGAAGCGCCCGGGCCTGGCCATTTGCCCGACCCGAACAACGCCGAGTTCGCAGGCAAGACGTTCATCAACATGAGTCCGGGCACTGGCATCAGCGGGCACGCAACGGTCGTCGGCCAGCACTACTTCGGAACGCTGACGTCGATTTCACCCGGCGTCACCAGCATGCATTGCTACGAAGCGGGGCACTTCTTGAGCTCGGGCTACTTGAATGGGACCGGCATCACGCCGCCCAAGGTCGTGCCGTGGAAGATCTCCAACAACTCTTGGATCAGCACCGGCAACGCGATCACCGCCCTGCGCAAGTTCGATGGCGAATCCGAACTGGCGGCGCTCATGTTCATCGGTGGTGTCAACAACGGCACGGGAGCCCTCGATTCGACGCTCATGGCGCTCATGTACAACGGTCTGGCTGTCGGCCGCAGCGACGGGCAGCACAAGGCTGGTTTCACGTCCGGCGTGGGTTCCGACGGGCCGGGACGCATCAAACCGGAATTGGTAGCCCCGGCCGGGGCCACCAGCTTCTCCACGCCGCTCGTCTCGAGCGAGTGCGCCGTGCTCGTCCAAACCGCGCGCACGCATCCAGCTTTGGTCGGCAATCCCGAGGCCGAGCGCAACGACACGCTCAAGGCCGTGATGATGGCTGGAGCCACGCACCGCGCCGGCTGGACGAACAACGCTCCTACGTCCGGGCCTGCGCGCGGCGCGACCAGCCAACCGATCGATCTGCTCTGGGGCGCTGATCAAATCAACGTCAACAAGAGCCACTGGATCCTGACCGGAGGAGAGCGCGACGGCGCCGCCACGATCGGGCAAGCGACGACCACGCTGCACGCGGCCTGGGACAGCGAAACGATTCTCTCCAGCGGCAGTCTGTGGTGGCGTTTCGAGGTGGAAGCGCTCAAGCCCTATGTCTCGATCGTCGCCAATTGGAATCGCCGCGTTACCACCAACTACGGAGCCTGGTCCTTGCCCGACCTGAGCTTGGAATTGTGGCGCGTGGACGCACTCGGACAGCCGCAATCTCTGGTGGGGGACGCGGGCCTGGCCCATTTCAGTTCCGGCAACGTGCGCTCGACCAGCTCCGCGGACAACATCGAGCACCTCTACGTTCGCGACTTGCAGCCCGGTTCCTACGCGCTCGAGCTGCGCCGCGCGACGGACGCGCTTCCCGGTTGGCTGGCGAGCGTGGCCTGGGAATTCCAATGCCCGGAGGCAACGCTGTATGGAACGGGAAAAGTGAGCTCCCTGGGGACCACGCCCGTGCTCGATGCCAAGGGCATTCCAAGCCTCGCCCAAGACAGTTGGGCGTTGCTCGTCAGCAACGCGGTACCCAGCGTCAACGGTCTGGCGTTCTACGGAACGGCCGCCGGTTCCATGCCTTTCTTTGGGGGCACGCTGTGGGTTGCTCCGCCGCTGCAACGCTTGCCGATCACCACTACGGATGCGACCGGAGCGGTGGAGATTCCGGTGGCGATCGATCCCACCTGGGTCGGTCAAGAACGCTTCTTCCAGTTCTGGTTCCGCGATCCGACGCATCCGGACGGCACCACGGTCGGGCTTTCGAGCGCCGTGCAAGTGCGTTTCTGCCCCTAGGCGGCGCGCGACCAGAACCCAGGGCCACCGGCAGCGGCCGAGCCCTTGGGCCGCGTGAAGCGAAGCCCCATTTTTTCCCACGCCGACTGCAACCCGCGTCGAGCCTCGGGCGTTCGTTTCTTGGCCGGGGCGACGCTGGGTCCAGCCCCATCCACGAACTCCACCGCTGGGGCAGCCCCCTTGCGAGGCATCCATGCACTTCGACTTTCGCCAAGTTCCCGACGTTCAAGTCTTCACGTCCATTGCTCCAGGCACGTACGTGTGCCGCGTCGCCGAGGTTCGCGACGGACTTTCCCGCGACGGATTCGTGCGCTGGAGTCTGCGACTGGAAGTCGCCGAGGGTGCGTTCGCCGGCAAAACCGCAGCCTGGGATTCGCTGACATGGAGCGAACGCGGCATTCCGCGTGTCAAGAAGGTTCTCACGGCATTGGGTTTCGACCTGGGGGCTCCGGTCGAAATCGACTCGCGCGACCTGGTGCGGCGCTGCGCACGTGTCCAATTCCAAAATGAGGAGCGCGAGGACCCGGTGACCGGGCAGCGCACGCTGCGCTTGCGCGTTCCGTACCTGGGCTACGAGCGGCTGGAAACGGGAGCATTTTTGCACGGAGAGAGTGCGCCGGAAGCAGGCCTCGATCCATTTGGCGACGATTCCCTGGTGCTGGGCGGCGACGCGAGCGGAGCTGCACCGGAAAGCGCGCGAGACGCTGCGGCAGCAACCGGGCCCAAAGGCTCCATGCACCACGAAAGGGGAGCGCAAGACCTGCTGCCGGACGACGACGGTTGACAAGCACGGCGCCCGCGCCCGATCCTGGCCGGCATGGCACAGCCCTCTGTTCGCCCGATTTCCGACGAAATGGCGCAGGACCTGCTGCGAGCGGCGCACGCCGCGGTGCTTCTGGCCCACGCTCCCTATTCGGGTGTCAAAGTCGGCGCGGCGTTGCTCTCGATCGACGGCACGGTGCACACCGGCTGCAACGTGGAGAACGCCAGTTTGGGCCTGACGATCTGTGCGGAGCGCACGGCTGTGGTCAAAGCGGTCTCCAGCGGCCAACGGGGCTTCTCGGCCATCGCCATCGCGACTTCGCTCGAGGATGCCCTAATGCCCTGCGGCGCTTGCCGCCAGTTCCTGTTCGAGTTCTCCCCAGATCTCATGGTGGTAACCCAAGGATCCAAGGGACCCTGGCTCCGGGCGCAGCTATCCGACTTGTTGCCCAAGGCCTTTGGCCCAGCAAACCTGGCTTGATGCGTCCGCAATGGCCACCGGAAAGCGACCTAGCCCCGCACAGCGCGCGGCCCAATTGCGGCAAGAAATCGAGCGGCACGACCGCCTGTACCATCTCGAAGCCAAACCGGAGATCAGCGACGCCGAGTACGACCAGCTCTTTCGCGAGCTGAAGGAACTGGAACGCACCCATCCGGAGCTAGAAACCCCAGGCAGTCCCACCAAGCGTGTAGGCGCGCCGATTCCCGAGGGTCAGGGACTGGCACGCGTGGCGCACGAAGTGCCCATGCTGTCGATCGACAGCTTGTTCAGCGAAGTCGAAGTGCGCGAATACGAGGCCGGCATTCGACGCTTTCTCAAGCTCGGCGACCAGCCGCTCGCTTGGGCGGTCGAGCCCAAATTCGACGGCGCCAGCATTTCCATCGAATACAGGGAAGGCCGGCTAGCGCGTGCCCTCACGCGCGGCGACGGCGAAATGGGCGAAGACGTAACGGCCAACGTGCGCACCGTGCGCAATCTCCCGCTGGTGCTCTCCGGCGCGCGCCGGGAAGTGCCGCGCCTGCTCGAAGTGCGCGGCGAAATCCTGATCGAACGCGCGAAGTTCGAGAAATTCAACCAAGCACGCGCGGCCGCGGGAAAGCCGCTCTTGGCCAACCCGCGCAACACCGCCGCCGGGAGCTTGCGGCGCAACGACCCGGCCGAAGTGCGCCAAGTGCCGCTGCACTTCTTGCCCTGGGCCGTTACCCGCTTGGAAGGAGCGGAACTGGCGACCCAATCGGCCGTCTTGCAAGCGCTGCACGACTGGGGGCTGCCCCAGACACCCTTGGCCGAGACGGTGCAGGGACTCGATGAATGTTTTGCGTACCACGAAAAAGTGCTGCGCATGCGCGAGCAATTGCCGTTCGAAGCCGACGGCATCGTCGGCAAGCTCGAGCGCCTGGACTTGCGCCAGCGCCTTGGAACCACCTCGCGCTCGACCCGCTGGCAATTCGCGTACAAGTTTCCGGCCACGGAAGCCACCAGCCAACTGCTGGCCATCGAAGTCCAAGTCGGGCCTTTCGGAAGATTGACGCCGCGCGCCCATGTGGCTCCGGTGGAAATCGGCGGGGTGACCGTGCGCCACAGCACGCTGCACAACGCCGACCATGTGCGCGTTCTGGGCCTGAAAATCGGCGATCGAGTGTCCCTGCGTCGAGCGGGCGACGTGATTCCGCAAATCACCGGCGTCGCCGAGGCCGCTCACGGACGCGAGCCGCCCGACTGGGCAAAGAGCTTGCCCGAGGAACTCGCGGACCTTGGCGACAAGCCGAAAATCCTGCACGCGTGGCGCCAGGAGTTCGAAATGCCCGAGCGCTGCCCCGCCTGCAACCAGCGTGTCAGCCTAGAAGGCAAGTACTACCGCTGCGAGAACTCCTACGCCTGTCGGCCGCAAGTCGTCGGTCGCACTCTGGCGATGGCGCGCCGCGGAGCGTTCGAGATCGACGGCCTGGGTGAAAAGATGGTCGAGCAACTGCTCGACGCGGGGCTGCTGCGAACGCCCGCGGACCTGTTTCACTTGGACGCCCAAGCGGAGCGCATGGCCGAGCTCGATCGCTGGGGCAAGAAAATGGTGACCAACTTGCTGGCCCAGATCGAAGGAGCCCGAGAAGTCACGCTCGAGCGCTTCTTGACCGCGCTGGCGATCCCCGAAGTCGGCCAGGCCACCGCGCGCGCACTCGCGCTGCATTTCTCTTCCGTAGACGAGCTGGCCTCTGCCAGTGTCGACCAGTTGCAGCTCATCGACGGCATCGGCCCTGAGGTCGCTCAAGCCGTGCGAACTTGGTTCGACGATGCGCGCAACCGCGAATTGCTCGCGCGCATCCTGGCCGGCGGAGTGCGCGTGCTGCGCGCGGCTGGGCCCTTGGCGGAAGGACCGTTTTCCGGCAAAACTGTGGTATTTACGGGCACAATGGCGCATCTAGGCCGCGCGGAAGCCAAAAAGCTGGTCGAAAGCCTGGGTGGAAAGGTGGCCAGCTCGGTCAGTTCCCGCACCGACTTCTTGGTCGCCGGCGAGGGGGGAGGCAGCAAGGGCAAACAGGCCGCCGCGCTGGGTGTGAGCGTCCTCGAGGAAGCGCAGTTCCTTGCCATGGCTGGCCAAGCGCCGCCGCCCTCGCAAACAAACCCCGAGGAAACGCACTAGAAACTGGGTAGCTTGTGTGCATCCCTAGACCGGATCCATGGAATCGAAACCTAACCCTGGGCCTGGCGAACGCCGCGATCCGTCGAACCGAACCATCTTCGACCTACCCGCCGAGCTGCCCGCCGCGCTGCGCAACACCGACACGGATGGCCTCGTGCGCGCCGCCAAGGCCGGGGACGTCGACGCGCTCAACGAACTGTTCACGCGCTACCATGGAGTGATGGTCGAGATGGCCCGGCGCAAGCTGGGGCCGAAACTGCGGCTCAAGGAAGACCCCGACGATTTGGCGCAGACCACGTTTCGCGAGGCAACGCGCGATTTCTCGCGCTACCAGTATCGCGGCGAGAGTTCGCTGCTCAATTGGCTGGTGCAGATCCTCCAGAACAAGATTCGCGACCGAGCCGAGTTCTATGCGGCGGGCAAGCGCGACAGTTCGCTGGAAAAAGACTTGAGCCCGGACTCGCGCAGCGAGCCCGAAACCACACGTTCGGAACTCTCCAGCTCGGATCTTTCGGTCACGCGCCAAGTTTCACGCGGCGAAAGCGCGGAAATCCTGCGCAAGGCCCTGGAAGAGCTCTCCGCCGAACACCGCCAAGCGATCACGCTCGTCTTTTTCGAAGGCCTGTCTCTGCGCCAAGCCGGAGAACGCATGGGAGGCCGCAGCGAAGACGCCGTGCGCATGATGCTGCGCCGAGCCGAAGGCCGCATGCGCGATATCCTGCGCGGCACCCTGGGCAAACCAGACGGCCCCGAAGGCGACCTCGAGTAAGCCCCGCGCGGCGCCCAAGACCGCCGCTGCAGCGCGAGGTCTTTACAGCCCGGCCACGCCCCGCTAGATTGCCCGCCCTCGCCTTGGGGCCACTAACTCAATTGGCAGAGTGCCATGTTCACAGCGTGGAAGTTACTGGTTCGAGTCCAGTGTGGCCCACCAACCTAACGCGTTGGAAATGGCGAACCTGCGCTGACTCGCTCTTCGAGCTGTTGACGCCTAGGCCATGCGGAACTATGCCCTGATTCTCGTCGTCGGTTTGGCGGCTACCGCCCTGTGGCTGGCTAAGAACGATTGGCGCATCCCCAAGGTGCACGTCCCTGAGGTTGGTCCGGCGCCCGGAAACGTCGAGCTGCGATCGCCAGCGAACTCACCGGGGGCGCTTGTTTTAGGGGCGGATAGCGGAGTGTCTACTCGCACGGCTCAGGAACAGAGCGCTGCCCTGGTCGAGACGACCCAGCCCAAGTACAAGATCAGGGTCGTGAATGAGCACGGCACGGGAATCGCCCTTGCTCAAGTAAGGTCGCTGCGCGACCACGAGACTTGGGAACTTGGCAAGCCATGGGAGATAATTGCTAGCCTGCCTGCGCCGCTCGCGGTTGCGGACGAGGAAGGGCGATTCGATTCGCCTGCGCTCGTCAGCGGGATTCGCGTCGTTGTTTGGGCCGATGGTTGGCGACCGGCCCTCGTGACGATCGTGAATGACGGAGCCAAGGCCCAAGAAGTCGTCCTCTACCAAGCGTCCGGGACTGTCCTGCAAATCCTCGATGAGCGGGGAGGTCCTGTGCAGGGTGCTCACCTGCTTCTGCCGGCAAGCGCCCTTCGATGGACTGACGCATACCGGCCGAATGCCTACTACGACGTCGCACAAAGCGGTGGCGCCGGAAGAGTCTCACTGTGGAACGATCTGGTGCCCTTCGAAGTGGCCATGGTCGTTGCGGACGGCTTCTCGCCAGCCGTTTTCTCGTTGTTGCGGCCGCTTGAAGTCGATTCCACGCAGGTCACCTTGCGCCCTGCGGCCGAGGTTTCCGGCTGGGTACGCGACAACAATGGACGCTCCAAGTTCGTGGTGGTCATGGCAGAAAGCGAGACTTGCCCCGTCCCATCCCCCCGCTACGCCCCGCTAGGACGTGTGAGCGAGGACGAAGGTTTCTTGTTCGAAAGGTTGGCGGCGGGCGTGGAATACGTTCTCACTCCGTGCATCGATATCGGTGGAGAGCTGAACCCATGCGGCCCTTCGGTCAAGGTCACTGCTCCGAAGAAAAGCGTCGAACTTTCGATGTTCGAGGGATTTTCACTCAGCGTGCATGCCGTGGACGAGACGTCCCGCGGGGTCCGCGTCGACATTCTCACTTCGCTCGTCCCACGCGCAGCATTGGCGGAGGGGCGGAGCGCGCCGGCCCCCGTCGACCCAGGCGGAGCGGTCACTTGGTCGAGTTTGCCTTGGCTCTTTGGTCAGGATTCGCAGCGCGTCCTCGAGCTCTGGCTGGTGGCCGCAGGCTATGAGAGCAGGCTGATCGAGTCGGTCACGGTCAGGCGGGGTTCGCTCACCGACCTTGGCCAGCACACGCTCACGCGGGTGAATGACTGGGAGATTCATGTGCTGTCGGCCGATGACCGGAGCCCCATCTCGGGGGCCACGGTACGGTACCTGCCGGAGGTGAGTCCCGAGCTCAACCACAGCCATCCTCTGGCACAGGAGGTCACCACAGGCGTGGAAGGAACAGCCCGACTTTCGTGCGTCGAAAATGCAGTCGGAACTCTCCTCGTCGCCGCCGATGGGTTCGGGCCCAACAGGCTGCAGCGCGGAGCGGAAGACTGTGAGCCCATGCAGGTCCTGCTCTCCAGACCGGGCATCGTCGCCGTTCGTTGTGAGACGTTTCAGAAAACGCCGGTTGCAGGAACCACAATCCAGTGGCGAAGTACAGCGTCTCTGGGGTGGAATCCGGCCACATCGGGCGATGACGGGGTGATCGAGATCGAGGTGCCGGCAGGTGACGTGACGATTCGCCACGCACCCGGACTCGTCGACGGGCGCACGCCTGGAGGCAGCAGCATCAGCGTGGACCTGCACGATGCCGCCAAGGGCCAGCCGCGCTTGTCACAGGAAATGCTGATTCCAGGCGTACTTCCCCGCGAGCACCGTGAAGTCGTTCTGGTCGTACCGGCCCTGTCAACTTTGGAGTTGCTGGTGACGATCGATGGTCAAGTCGGCGCGGGATGTCAGGTGGTGGGAGTACCGGGAACGCGCCTGGACATCGTCGACATCGACCTGTGGGGTCTCATGAACGTCCCCAAGGCCGTCGTGCCGACCGACGGCCTCGTCGAGCTGCGCGGCCTACCGGCGGGATCCCTGCTGCTGAGCGCGGCGCTACCCAAAACGGGTTTTGTCGATCATCTCGAGATCGAAGTGTACCAGCAGTTCGAAGGTGCGGTCTCCATGGAAATCGAGACCGCACGTCGCAGCGTCCGCGTCATGGATCGCGCAGGTCTCGCGGTCGGGGGAGCGCGAGTCAAGCTGCGGCAGCGATCGTTCCAGGATGGTATTCGGTTGCCTCCGATCATCGACGCACCATCTCCTGCCGGATTCTCACGCCGATCCAGCGGGCAACGTCGCGAGGCCATGGCCACGACAGACGAGTCGGGGTTCGCACACTTCGATCTCGTACCCAACCAGGGTACGTTCGAGGCCTCGATCATCGATCCCGCGCAGCATGAATTCGCCCCTGCCCAGCTTGGCCCTCGCCAACTCGAAGCCGTCCTGCGAAGCGGAACTGGCGCGTCGTTCCGGCTCTCGCTTGCGCATCCGGACGGCCGTCCGGCAGCGAGCATGGATTACATGCTGCGCGGAGTAGAGCCTCGCCTGTTGTTCTCGGGCAAGAGCGGAAGCGCCGGTGAAGTAGTCGTAGGCGGACTTGCGCCCGGCGCGTATCGGATATGGATCGGGCGCGAGGAAGCGCGCGAAATCACCCTGATCGCGGGCGAGCGACTCGAGTTGCCGATCGTTCTCGGGGAATAACGGCCGGTCCGCCTCGACCATCCCGGCCAAGGAGGAAGGAAGTCCGCGCGAATTGTCCGCGTTCCAAGCGCTTTGCGCGCAGCCAGAACCCGTTGCGGTCTCACACCAGGATCTTGAGGCGGTCCAGCTTGGCGTTGAAGAGCAGGTACAGGTGCCCCGACAGCGGATGTTCGCTGAATGCTTCGCGAATGATCGCGCACAGGCCATCGTTACCCTTGCGAAAGTCTACGCGCACGCTCCGGAACCGCGTACTCCAGCCAGCCAGTGTGCTTTGCGCAATGCCAGAGCGACGCGACACCGCCGCCAGTGAAATTCCCTCACGCTCACGCTCGGAAAACAATTGCCGAATTTGTTCGCGTCGCTGAGCAATCGCAACCTTCGTCATGCTGCGAGGGCCAGCGCAAGCTGATCGTGGTCCTCACCAACAGTGCCGTGGTCCGCAAGATCCTCGCCCACATCGGCATCGACAGCGAGCCTCCACTGCTGGCTCCGGCGCGCTGACGGTCGGTCGCCAGGGCCGTTGCGTTCGCACTCGAAGGGTGCGGCTGTGGGGACCTGCGTTCCGCTGCGGAGAACGAGGCTCCCGGAGCGCAAGACGGCTCGCTGGAAGGCCTCTCGCGGTCAGCGGAGTGCGCGCCAAGGGGCCGGAGAAGAACGGCGACGAGGTACGAGGTGCTCGTGGAATCGCAGGCGCGGTGCAATGGTTCACGCAGTCGAGTGCTTGGATGTCTCATGCCCTCCAGGGCAAGTTCGAGGGCATCCGGATCCAGTCGGGGCTGCTCGAAATGGAGCGCCTGCGCGGTTTGGTCGCGGCGGTGGGGGAGGACCTAGAGGCCAGATCTCGCGACGTTGACCGAAAGGCTAGAGCCGGAGCCCTTACCGGCGCCGTGGGAGGGGCTGGACAAGCGTTCCGCTCCACCGCTGGCCGAGGCCAGGCCGGCCTAGGAGCCTGGGCTCAGTCGGCGGGAGCTCGGTCGGCCATGGCTCGGTGTGTCACGTCGTCGAGGAGCGCTCGACCGTCGCCTTCGAGCGACCAAGTCCGAGTCCGAAGGGTCTTGGAGTTGGGCAGCTCGAATCGCCGCTCGATACGGACGGTGCCGTCGCCGTCGGCCCGGTCCGCGCGAATCGAGAGCGCGCCGTCCGCGCCCGTGGCGTGGCCCTCGTCGACCGCGCCGGACGCGTGGAGGGTCAAGGCGTGGATCGCTCCAGTGTGT
>JAKFYL010000194.1 GCA_021730845.1 Planctomycetota bacterium
GCAAGCCGTCGCTTCCAGGCCGCAGGCGGCGCCGGCCTTGTGCGCAGCGCTGCTCGAACCCCTGGGAACGGCCCTGACCCGCGACACGCTGCCGGCGTTCTCGGTCGAACTCGAACAGGCCTTGCGCGATCTGCTGGCCCATCCCAGCGAGGATGTTGCGCTGAGCGGACTGCCGCTGGTCCTGCGCTGGGACAAGCAAGGGCGCTTGCGCCAAGCAACGCGCGCGCTCGCCGAGCGCCTGGCGCAAGGCTTGCGCACCCAAGAAGCGGCAAGTCTCGAACCACAGCGCGAAGAAAAAATGCTGCGCGCGCTACTCGCCGTCGAAGACGAGCGTGCCTTCGCCATCGAACGCCTGTCCGGGTGGCTCGTGCCTTCCGTGGAGGAAGCGCGGCGCGCAGCGGCGATTTCCGCCTTGAACTCCACGGACGATCTCAACGCAGCCCGTGCCTTGGCCGGGGCTTGGAACTCGATGGCCGGCGGGCAGCGCGCCCAGGTGTTCGAACAGCTCTTGGCGCGCAGCGCGTGGGCCGGGGCGCTACTCGACCGCGTCTCCAGCGGCGAACTCTTGGCGCGGCAGTTCTCGACCCAAGGGCTGCACCGCTTGCACAACCACCAAGATGCAGGAATTGCCGCGCGCGCGACGGAGCTGCTCGCAGCAGCGCGTCCTGCGTCGGCAGCCGCGATTTCGGATCTGGTGGCCCAACTGCTGCCGGAAGTGGATCGCGCCGGCGACGCGCAAGCGGGACGCCTTGTGTTCGAGCAAAATTGCGCCGCTTGCCACATCGTCGACGGTCGGGGCGGCCACATCGGTCCGGACCTGACGGGTATGGGCGCCCATGGTGCGGCTTGGCTGCTCCCGGTCATCTTGGATCCCAACCGCACCGTCGAAGGCGCGTACACGGAATGGCAAGCGCGCACCAAGGACGACCTCCTGGTGGGGGGCATCCTGGTGCGCGAAAGTTCCGAATCGGTAGTCCTGCGCTCGACCGCCGGAGACGTTGAGGTGCCGCGCGCGGAACTGGCGGCGCTGGAAAACACCGGCCGCTCACCGATGCCGACCGGGTTCGAGCGCCTGGGCGCGACGGCGCTGCGCGATTTGATGCAATACCTGAGCGGCAACGCGGCCGGGTTTCGCTTGCTTGATTTGAAGTCCTGGGCCAGCGCCAGCACGAGCGCTGGGCTGTTCGACACGCGCCGCGATGCCAAGCCGATGCGCTTTCGTCGTTTCGGTGTGCAGACGATCGCCGGCGTGCCTTTCGAGATCTTGGATCCCTCGCGCACCCCGTCGGCCAAGAACGCGCTGGTGCTCAAGGGCGGACTCGTTGGGGACTGGGAAAGCAAAACCAAGATGCCGCAAAGCTGCGAGATCGCGCTGGGCTTCGAACTAGCGAGCGTGCACGTACTAGGCGGCATCGCAGCCTGGGGTTGGCCCTACTTCCAAGACAAGGAGCCGATCCTCAAATGGACTTGGAATTACTCCGACGGCAGCAGCGAAAGCGTGCTGCTTCACAACGGCGTCGAGTTTTCCGACTGGATCGGGCGCCACGACGTGCCGGGCTCGACCTTCGTCGAAAAACTCCTTGAGGAAGATTCCTGGGGCCAAGTGCGCCACTTCGAAGTTCCATGCCCAAGGCGCGCGAGCGTGCGCTCGATCACGCTGGAGAGCTTTGACAATCGCTATGCGCCGGTCGTCTTGGCGCTGACGGCCCAGCGCGATCCGGCGCCGGCCGGTTCAGGGGTCGCGGCAAGCAGTGAGCAGGCGGCCAGCGACATTGTCATCGTCGGCGGCGGATCCAGCCACGATTTCAAGCGCTATTGGGACGAAGTGGACCGCGCCACGCTGCGCGCCGCGGGCTTGACCAGCACTAGCTATGTCGAGAGCCCGGCCGAACTGGCGGCGGCCCTTCAGGCGGCCAAAGTGCTGGTGCTGGCCAACAATCGCGAGCTGCCTGGCGAAGAGCTGCGCAGCGCCGTGTTCGCTTTCGTGGAGCGCGGCGGCGGACTGCTGCTGCTCCATGCGGCCACCTGGTACAACTGGAACGACTGGCCCAGCTACAACGCGCAACTCGTCGGCGGAGGTTCGCGCAGCCACGAGGCCTACGGCGAGTTCGACGTCGAAATCCAGGCCGAGCATCCCGTCACGGCTGGCGTGACGAAGCGGTTCACGATCCAAGACGAGCTGTATCGCTTCGAAGTGGGACCGCTGGATGCGATGACTGCGCTGGCCGTCGGGCGATCGCGCACCAGCGGCGCGATCTACCCCGTTGTCTGGACGCATACCTACGGAAAGGGACGCATCGTCGGTCTGACCCTCGGCCACGATGGCGCGGCCCACCAGCATGCGGACTACCAACGCCTGCTGGTCAACGCAGTGCGCTGGGCGGCGGCCGCGGCCGACTAAGGCCGGCTGCATGCTCGCCTAGCCGCTGCGCATTCGCTCCGCGGAGCGCCACAGCGCACGCGTCCAACGACCGTTCCCGCGCGGGTTCCGAAGAATGGCAACCACAACATGGGGCGAAGACTCGCTCATGGCTGGCCCCGTGCCGAAGATCGGCTCGCGCCACGCTCGACCTCTGTGCGTATTCGATCTCGTTTCAGCGTTTGTGCCTGGTGGCGCGAAAGCTGTCCCACGAGCGTTGCTTTTGGGCTGGCAACAAGAACTGTCCAACGCTTAGACACCCTGCTCGCCATCATCAGTCAGATCCTTCGCGCGCCGAGGCCCCGCGAGGTAGTATGCCCGCACCCACATTCTTCACGTCCATCAAGTGCGCAAAATCTACGTCTTGTACGCGGTCTCGGGTGTCGTGGCCCTGGGCTACCAAATGTGCTGGCTGCGGCACTTCGTAGATCGGTTCGGCTCGAGCACTTTTACCTTCGCGCTAGTCATCTGCTGTTTCATCGGTGGCTTGGGGCTGGGATCCCTGGCCAGCGAGAAAACCATGGAGTGGCTCGAGCGCAAGTTCCCCCAGGCGGGGGGCTTGGTGCTCTATGGCTGGGTCGAGTTGGCTATAGCCGCGGCAGCGTGCTTGATCTTCCTGGAGCGCCTGCTGCCCGTCGACGCCGCGGGTGCATTCCCCTATGTCCTGGACGACGGCATCTGGGAACCGTCCCTCGCTCACCAACTCGCGCGCGCGCCGCTCGCGGCCGCTTGTGTGGCATTGCCCTGTTTCTTGATGGGGCTGACTTTTCCGTACTTGTGCCGGCAATTTCCCGACAGGCCGCGGTTTCCTTCGACGCTGTATGCGTGGAACACGGTCGGCGCCAGCGCAGCGGTGCTTTTGTGCGAGTTCTTCTTGTTCTTGAGATTCGGAACGAGCGCGACTCTGTATTTCGTCCTCGCGCTCAACGTGGCCTTGGGACTGGTGTTCGCGCTCGGCGGTCGCGCCATGGCGAGCAGTATGCCCAAGGATCCAGTGGCGCGGGATCTCTCAGGGCGTGAGGTCAGGCAGACCGCCGGCCAAGATTGGAGCCCCGCGGGCGGTCTGGCGGCGATGCTTGTCGGTGCCAGCTGCTCCGGGTTCATCAGCGGCGGCCTCGAGGCCGATGCGTTTCGCCGGCTTCACTTCGCGCAGGTCTACAACGGAGCAGCAATGGCGTTCGTCTCTTTTTGGGCCATCGCCGCGATTTTTGCCGCCAGTACGTTGGTCGACCGCTTTCGGCGCTTGCGGCTGTGGCACATTCAGGTGCTCTACTTCGTGGCGGTGGCCATACACCTGGCAATCGTGTATGGCCCGCTCATGAAATTCGAGCGTTGGGTCCAGGATTTCTCGAGTGCGACACCAGACCGATTTGCGCTCGATCCGAACGGGACTCTGCAAGTCCTGGCGATCTGCTTCGGGGTCGTGGGCTTGTTGACGTTTCCGACGTACGCCTGCATTTCGGTGCTCTTGCCCTACTTGTGCAACGCAATGCACGGACAGAAGCGACACCTGGGATTGGTCTACGGCGTGAACACGATGGCGTTCTTGGTGGGCATGTTGGTGTTTTCCTGGATTGCCCCTCAAGTGAACACGTTTTACGCCTACCGCCTGTGGATCGTGACCTTCGTGACCGGGGCCTTGGTCACAGCCATGCTGTCGCGCCCCCGCAAGCAACTGCTGCTCCTGAGTGCAAGTGCAGTACCCGTTCTGATTTGCGCCGCGTTTGCGTTGCCACGCGGCTTCGAAAGGGGAGTCTTTCCCAAAGATCACCGCCTGCGCAACGCATCCATTCGGGCGCTCAAGGGGGGCACGGGCTTCTCCAGCTTCGTGGCCTCGTTTCCAGAAGGCGATTCGATCTTTCTCGACACCGGCATGATGTCGGGGACCTCGATCGCGGCCAAGCGCTACATGAAGTTGATGATCCACTTCCCGCTGCTCGCACAAGCGGACCCCAAGCGAGCTTTGCTCATCTGCTTTGGGGTGGGGAACTCGGCGGCGGCCATCGCCAAACATGAATCGATCCAGGCCATCGATATCGTGGACCTATCGCGCAATATTCTGGAAACAGCGCCCGAATTCGCACTTCACAATGATCGCGTCTTCGAAGATCCCAGGGTGCGCATGATCCACGACGATGGGCGCAGCTTTCTCGAATTGACGGATCAGCAGTTCAACCTAGTGACGAGCGAACCGCCGCCGCCGCTCATGCACGGCATCCACCGGTTGTACTCGCGGGATTACTACGAAGACGTCCTGGAGCACCTGACGCCAGACGGTTGCATGACGCAGTGGCTGCCGGTGTACCAAATGCCGCCCCAGGCCGCGCGCATGATCGTTCGCGCCTTCGTGGACGTTTTTCCAAGCACGCTCCTCATCACTGGCTACGAGGACGAATTTCTACTGGTGGGATCGCGGCAGACGCTCGATTTCGAGCTGATGGCGCGCCGTTTCGGCCTGGTGCCGGCGGTGCGGTCCGACTTAGCGGACATTTTCATTCCCTCGGCGGAACATATGCTCGCCACACTGGTCATGGACGACGCCGGGCTGCGTGCGCTAGCCGCTGACGCGGCCACGATCGAGGATGAACTCAATCCGCTTGCGATTTATTGGCCTACAGGAGTGGTTCAAGAATTTCCATATGATCCGCTTGCGGTTCAGAAGGCCCTCCCGCCAGCGCTACTCGATTCGATGCCTCGTTTGCGAAGTGCCTACGGGAATTTGCACGAATTACGTCGGCTGGCCCCCAACTTTCCAGGGGCTAGCTTGGCTCACGCGAAAAACGTTGTGGGTTCGCAAGTTCCCTGGCGGGAAATCCGGCCGCTCAATCGAACCGCAGAGGGCGCTTTCACACTCGGCGCTGCGCAGCAGGGATTCGAGGCCATCGACCGCTCGCTCAAGCTCTTGCCGGAACAGTTGGACACGATTCTCGCCGCGGGATGGGTGCTGATGTCGGCGAAACAACCGGGCCGAGCGATCCCTTGGTTTGAACGCTCCGCAAAGGAGTACCCGGAGTACCAGGCGGGTCATTACGCACTGGCTGTGGCGCTGGCGCGCACGAATCGCCTGGACGACGCCGTGGCCGCGGCATTGCGGGCCGTGTCGATCAATCCCAGGTACGTGGATGCGAATATCTTGGCGGCGCAGATCCTGTTGGGGCAGGGAAAACGGTTGGAGGCTCGGCGGCACGCCTTGGCAGCCGACGCAGCCCGCCCGAAAGATCCCAACATCACGCAGTTGCTGGGAAGGATCGGGACTTGACGGCGGAACCAGCTCGCGCGGGTCGAGCTCAATCGTGCGCAGAATGTCCGCCTGGCTTGGAGATTGCTGGTCGCGGCGGCATTCGAGCGCGGCACGCGACTTGAGAAGGGGGCGGCCGCCAGGTGTGCTTGGCACTGTCTCGACGCGTGATCAACGTCCATGCGCGTCAGTCGCTCGCGCTGGCGACTTGCGGGGCGCCGCCGTTGGGCCGGCACTGGAGTTCTCGATGCACTCTTCGAGAGGGTGAGCGAGGCAAACCCCGCTTTTTCCTGACACCCTGAGTCCACATGACTGAGGCGATGGCTGGATCCTCCGCGCCGGATCCCGTGCGAGTGCCAAGAAGACGGTAGCAAGCACTTTCCCAGGCCTTGCATGCCCGCTGCGTAGCGGCCTAGCCCCCACGGCCTTAGACTTCAATCTCGATTCCCGATCGCAGGCCCGCCACCCTAGGGCGCGAGAGCGGGACCCCTCCGTCTCCAAAATCGCAAGGTGCCCCTTGGTCAAATTTTCATCGCGACATCAAGGCCTAGCCGCTCTGCTTACGGCAGGTCTTTTGCATTCCGCAGCTCATGCGCAGACGGTCATCGACTTCGAATTGCTGCCCCCGGGCACGGTGGTCACCAATCAATATCCTGAAGTCACCTTCTCGAGCCCCCCTGGAGTGGAGAACAAGGTGCTCCAGGTATGGCCTCACAGGCAGTTCTTGTGTTCGTGGGCAATCGGCAGCCCAACTCCCACGTGCGTGGAAGACACCTACCTAGATTTCGCGACCCCTGTCTCACGTTTGAGCTTCCTGGCGATCGAGCCAAATTGTTCGTGCCCGAACGCAGAGTTCCGCGTATTCCAGAACCATGTTCACACGGCTACGGTCACGTTGACGGGTTTGGGGAGTGGGGGAAGCAAGCTTGTTGACCTTAGCGCGTACGATCAGATCACGCGCCTGGAGATCGTGAACATCTTGGTGAGTCCACTCGAGGGTGGCATCGGATGGGACAAGTTCTCCTTCTTCCCGACCACGCTTCCGACCTTTTGCGGTCCCAAGTTGAACTCGCAAGGCTGCCTTCCCGCACTCAGTTCCAGCGGCATCGTCAGCGCTTCCGCTGGTGCTGGTTTCCTCTTGATCGGCGCCCCCTTCATCAATGGAAAGCCAGGGCTCTTGTTTTACGGAATCTCCGGCTCGAATTCGCAACCGTTTTTCGGCGGCACGCTGTGCGTGATGCCGCCGATCGCGCGCACGCCTGTCGTCGACAGCCAGGGCAACCCGCCGCCGGATGATTGCTCGGGGATCTATTCGATCGATTTCAACGCTTGGATCGCCAGTGGTCAGGATCCAGCGCTCGTCGCGGGACGGCCCGTGTGGGCCCAGTACTGGGCTCGGGACCCGGCCGATCCGGACATGGTGAGCCTTTCGAATGGGATCGGCTTCACGATTGGCAATTGACGCGCCGCGGCGCGCTACTCGCCGATGATCTTGATCAGCACGCGCTTCGTGCGCTTGCCGTCGAATTCGGCGTAGAAGATCTGCTCCCAGGTGCCAAAGTCGAGCTTGCCGTTGGTCACGGCCACGACCACGCCGCGGCCGAGGATTTCGCGTTTGAGGTGCGCATCGGCGTTGTCCTCGCCGGTGTCGTTGTGGCGCCAATGAGATGTAGGCGCGTGAGGCGCTAGTTTTTCGAGCCAGTGCTCCAGGTCCTCGTGCAAGCCGGGTTCGTCGTCGTTGACGAACACACTGGATGTGATGTGCATCGAATTGACCAGGCACAAACCCTCGCGAATGCCGCTCATGTTCAGCGCAGCTTCAACCGCCGGGGTGATGTTCCGGAAGCCACGGCGCGTGGGAAACTCGAATTGCAACTCTTGGCGGTAGCTTTTCATGGATGTGCGCGGGTGGGAGTTGGGGTCAGTAGGGCGCTGGCGAGCTTCTCCAGGAAATATCCGACGTCGGTTACCAGGCCAATGGCTTGCATGGTTCCACGGTTGCCCAGTTTGGTCGGCACCGATTCCGACATGTCGACGCACACCGTGCGCACGCTGGCGGGCAAGAGGTTGCCCACGGCTATGGCGTGCAGCGCGGAGGCGAGCATCAAGCACACGCCGGCGCCGCGCAAGGCTTCCGCGTAGGCCTCCTGCGCCTTGAGTGTGTCGGTGATCACGTCCGCCAGCGGTCCGTCGTCGCGGATCGAGCCGGCCAGCACGAACGGCACGTTCTTTTGTACGACTTCGTACATCACGCCCGAGCGCACGATGCCGGCGCGAACGGCGCCGGCGATGCCGCCGGCGCGATTGACGGCATTGATTGCGAACAAGTGGTTGCGGCTGCCGCCTTCGAGTGCCCGGCCTGACATTTGGCACACACCCAAACTGGTGTGCAGAATGGACTTTTCCAGGTCGTGCGCAGCAAAGGCATTGCCCGAAAGCAGGACATCGATCCAACCTGCGCGAACCAGCTGTACGAGCGCGCTGTCTCCGCCGGAGTGCACGATCGCGGGACCTGCGACTACTACGATCTTGCTGCCCTGCGTGCGGGCTTCGCGCATGGCGGCGGCAGTAGCGCGGATCGCCAGGCCTTTGTTCACCTCGGCGGAAACGTCGTTTTGCATGAAGGCAAAGCCTGAGCGGGCGCGGGGACGTTCCGGCGGTTTGACGCGCACGCCAGATCCGCGCAGAACGACCGCTTCGCCGGCGCGCACCTTGCGCTGTTTGACGCAAGTGGGGACCCCGCCCTGTACCACCAGCGCACAGTCCATCTTCTGCTCGGCGGCTTGGACCCACTTGCCCGCGAGCTTTACCCAAGTGGGGAAGTTGGAGGTCGAGTAGAACTCATCGGGCAAGATCCCGTCGCGCTCGGCAGGCGCGAGCGCAGCATCGACGATCGAGCTGGACGCGCCCAAGTAACTCAGGCCTTCGAGAATCGAATCCAGGCTTTCGGGCGTCGCAGCGCGGATTGCCAGGCGCGCCGTCGAGGTATCGGCGTTGGTCCTGCCGATTACGAACTCGAGCACTTCGAATTCGCCGCCGCCTTCCACGATGCGCGCGAAAGCTCGACGCAGAATGTCGGAATCGACTATGTGCCCTTCGAGATGGACGATTTCCTGAAGCATGCGTGGATCCTAGCGCGCCGACCCGCGCGGCGGCGGAAATCTGGCTGCTAGGCATGGCCTATGTGCACGGCGTTGCTTGCCATTGGACCGGTTGGCTTGCCAAACTCTAAGTCCATGGCAAAGAAGCGCTCCACATCAGCGAAGCCCAAGCCGTCAAACCGACCCGCGGCATCGAAATCTACCGAGCACCCGGTATCCAAGGCTCCCCGTGCGTCCAAGGCCAAAACGGCGGCAGTCGAAGCAGCGGCGGCCAAGCCCAGCACGTCGGAGCCAAGCCCGGCCAGGCCGCGTGCGCGCAAGGGCAAGCCGGCGATCGACCTCGGCCATGCCGTGCGCGAGGCTTTCGCAACCAACGAACGGGCCAGTCAATTCCTGCTCGAGCAACTCGATCCCCTGTTGTGGCAGGCCGCGCAACCCAATACGAAACCTGGCACGGGTCGCACGATCGGGGCCATCGTGGCGCACATGCACAACGTCAGGCACATGTGGCTGACGGTGTCCGGCAAGGACCTGGTCGAGTGCCCCGAGAAGCTCGACCGCAAGACGGCCACGATCGACGACGCGCGGGCCGCGATGGCGCGCAGTGCCTTGGCCATGGACCAGTTGTTGGTGCATGCGCTAAAGGCCGGCGGTCACGTTAAGGACTTCAAGCCCGACGTGGTGGGCTTCCTCTCCTACGCCGTGAGTCACGAGGCCCACCATCGCGGCCAAATCTGCCTACTTGCGCGCCTGCTCGGTCACGCCTTGCCTGAACAAGCCAACTTCGGGCTATGGGACTGGCGCAAGCGCCACGCCGAGATCGGCACACTTGTCCCGCTCGAGCCCGACGGCTCGCAGCAGGACGAGTAGAGCCGCGGAGCCTACTTCACCTGGCGGATCTGGACGCCCTTGCGTTCGCGTTGGATTTCATTTTGCAAGCGTTGACCGCGCTGGATTTGCGACTCGCGGTTGAGTTCCATGACGTTCTGGAAGTAGCCGCCCTCTTCGCTTTGGAGTTGGTCGCCAAAGCGAAATTGCTCCCCCTGATCCACGCGCTGACCGCGCACGGCTCCGAGCACCTGCGTGCCGCGGAAGAAAGCAAAGTGCTTGCCCATGGTTTGGGCGATGACGGTCGACGTGCCTGCGATGCCATCGGCCGTGAACATGCCGCGTGGATCGGTCTTGCCCGATTGGATGCGCCCCGTCTTGGAACCCACCACGCGCACGTCCGCGTTGCGTACGTAGCTGGCATCGCTGGTCTTGCTGGCCTGGATGCGCAATGTGCCCGTGGCGGCGTCCTCGTGCACCTCGATGCCCAGATCGCTGACCAGGACCAAGCCCGAGGCGTGTTGTTCGTCGCCGCGAGCGATGACCAGGTACGCACCCGGTTCCTTCAGGTCGATGGCGACCTGCTTCTTGGCCAGCAAGACGTTGGCTGCGCCGCCGAGCTCGATGGTCTGCTTGCGCATGGGCGATATGCCCGCCAATTCGATGCCGGCCACGTCCGAGAGGTTTTTTTCGCGCAGGTACAAAGTCATCAAATCGACCGGATACACGGCGAGCTCGACCGCGGACAGGTTGCGGTACTCCAGATCGAACGCAACCGATTGGCCCGGACTCACGGTCGTGATTTCCGGCAGGCGCAAGCGCTTTTCGCGCAATTCGCGCAAGGCTTCGCGCGCGTCCGCGATCAACTCCTCCACGCGCTCGTAGTACTCGGCGGCCGATCCGAAGCGCTGCTTGGCGTGATGGATTTGGGCCACGATGAAGACGGCCAGATCGCGATTGGGTGATGCCTGTTCGACGCCAACGGCGTCGACGTACTTGGAATCTGCGATCTTTTGCAGCAAGGCCAGGGCCGCTTCGTCCTGTCCCCGATACCAATCGGCCACCGCCGCGGCATACAGGAAGGCATCCGCAGTGCGCGGCTGCTTGTACGACTCAGCAAGTTCGCGACCGAGCACCGAGCACTGGTCGTAATCGTCGATCGACAGGAGTGCGTTAACCAGGTTGAGGCCCGCGTCGGGCGCCAAAGCGTCGCGCGGGTGCAGCAGGAGGAAGCGCTGCAAGATTTGGATGCCTTCCGCGGTGAGGCTGGCGCGCGTGCGTTTGGATTCGCGCAGGCTTTCGATCTCGTGCGCTTTGGGCGCCAAGAGGAGCAGCTGATCCGACAAGGCCAATTGGGTGTCGAGCACACCGGGGAAATCCGGGTACTCGTCCACCAGGCGCGTCATGGTGCGCAGGGCTGCGTCGTGTTTCGCCGCTTGCTCCAGAGTGCCCGCGACTTTCAAATCCTTGCCGAACGTCTCTTCCACGATGGCGCGGAAAATCAGCAGCGCACGCTCGTGCTCGCCGATTTGGCGGTACGCCGAACCGACGGCCAGGATGCTCTCGAATGGAATCGTCAGATCCGGGTTCTTTTCCTTGAGGATCTCGAAATAACGCACGATTTCTCGCGGCGTTTCGCGCTCGATCGACAGGAACAGCATCATCTCGCTGGCCGCGCGCAGCGGGCCGTCGTCAAGCACGGCTTCATAGCCCGCAAACAGTGCGCTGAGCAAGGCGTGGGCCTGGTCGCGTTCACCGGCTTGGAAGTGGGCCTGTCCCAGGTAGAAGAGTTCGTCGGGGGTAGGCTTGTAGCTATCGGAGCTCGCGGCGCCGCGCTCCAAGACGACCAATTTCCCGGCGTCACCCCAAGCCGCTTGCGAAGGATCGTAGGCGTCCCGAATGGCGATGGGTAGGCAGCGGTAGTTGCCGGGCAAGTGGCCCAAGATGCGGAAGGAGAAAGTGTTCGTGCCGCGCGTGGGCCCCACGAACACGAACAGGCGCGAACCCTCGATGCGGTAGGGCAGCCCCGCGCGCTGCAGGCTGTCCTCGAGCGCGCGCGTCCCCGCGGGCAGCGTCAACTCGAGTACCAGATACTCCTTGGTTCCCTGGTTGACGCGGTAGGTGACCTCGACCACGGCGGTCTTGCCACGCGGCAGCTGTTCCACCTTGTTCACCCAGGCTTGGTACTTGCTGACGGAGCCGAACCCGGTGCGAATTTCTCGTCCGCGGTGCACCGGCGGGGGGGCGTACAGGCCTTGGCGATAGATCTCCAGCATTGCGTGCTTGCTGGGCGACACGTCGCGCGACGTGCCGCGCAAGACCGTGGCGTAGTCAGGCCTGCCGGCGCCCGAAAGCTCCAGATCGACGCGCAGTTTCGCGGGGGCTTTGTCGTCGACGGGCAGGCGCAGCGTCTCCCCGACTTTGCTCGGATTCAGTTCAAGCGTGACAGGCGCGGAGCCTTGCACGCGCACAGTCACGCGCGAGGGCTGCATCTGGGGCGCGTTCGCCTGCAGGTCCCAAGCCAGCGCGGCCAACGCAAAGCCCTTGGCGCGGCGCGGATTCCAGGGCCGTTCGGCGAGCAGGGCTTCGATCAACTTGGGAAGCGCGGCGGAACTCGGCAAGGCACGTCCCAAGGTGTAGGCCGCAAGCGCGGTCATTTCGGTGGTCGAGCCGTTCCAAGTCAGGTTGCCGGACGCACTCACGCGCAGCCCGCCACCGGGGTTTGCTTCAGCCTTTTGGGCGAGCACTTCGGCAACTTCCGCGGCCATGGGCGTCTTGTCCATTTCGACCAGCGCCAGTGCGGTGTAGGCCATGGCCGCCGCCGAAAGCGAACCCCGCACGCGGTGCAGCCGGTTGGCACCGGCAAAATCGTCCGCGCCCGCGCAGGCCTTGGCCCACAGCAACATGGCCTTTTCCTCATCGCTGGTCTGCGACAGGTCCTTGAACAGTTGTTCCAGTCGTTCCGTCGCGGCTTGCAGACTCTCCGGAGGCACGAACAGGCCCACGGAGCTTGCCCGCGCCAGTGCTGCCGTGGCCAGACACGTCGTGGGAAGGTTGACCTGGTCGGACGGACCCATGATCCAACTCCAGGCGCCCGACTTCTGTGCCGCCACGAGTTGCCCAACCAGGGCTCGGCCCCGCGCGACGAGGGCGGCATGCTCTGGATTGCCCGCACGCTGGGTCTTGCGCGCGAGTTCGAGCACATGAGCGAGGCCCAGTAGATCCGCCGCGGTGTCGGCGTGCGTGAACGGCGGCAAGCAGCCGGCGGAGCGCGCCAGCGGCGAGGTCTCGCCCAAGGCCTCGGTGATCAACATGCGATCCAGTCCCGGGCCGACGAAGATTTCCAGTTCGCGCCCCGACCAGACGCGCGTCGACTCGAGCTCGAGGAACTGCGTGGTGCTCGAAGTCAGCACCCCGGAGTGCGAAACCGCGGCTTGGATGCCGAAGGCTCTCACGGGCAAGCTGGCCTTGGCGGTCGCTGTTCGAATGCCGCCCGCGAAGTCCGCGCGCGCCAGACCCTCGAGTTGCAACGGCCCCGTGGACCCGATGGCCTCGCCGCCGGGAAGCAGCACCTCGACGACAGTGGAATCGCCCAGCTCGACCTTGGCCGGAATCGTAAAGCGCTGGTCGCCAGCGATCACCGTGGCACTGACCTCACACGAGCCGCGCAGTCCGGTTCCATTGTGGATGCGCGCCAAGAAGCGCGGCTGATCGCCCTCGAGCACTTCGACGGGCGTCACTAGTTCCAAGAAGAACTCCGAGCGCGTTTGGAAGCTGGTCGACGCCTCTCCAGCCAAGGTCTGGGCCGTGATTCCGCGCGCCGTCGCCTTCCAGCGCGTGCTCTGCCCGGGTAGGTCGAATTCCACTTCGGCCTTGCCGGTCGCGTCGGTCACGAGGACAGCGGTCCAGTGGGCGGTCTCGAGTTCCGGCGCGGATGAGGCGTCTTCGCCGGCGGCATCGGAGTCCTCGCCTTTGTTCTTGCGCCTGTCGCCAGGACGATTGCCAAGATTGCCTCCAGCCCGGCCTTCCGCCGCTGCGAAGCCGACGCCCAAAGTCAGCTCGTCCTTGGACGACGTGAGCGTTTCAGACAAGACGGGCGCTGCACTCTTGGCCGCGCCGGGAGACGAAGGCCCGGCGTAGCCCAACTTGCGCAAGTTCTTTTGCTGCGTTTCCCATTCGGCTGCAGCCTTGTCATCACGCTCGGCATCGAGCACATCGCTCGAGATCTTCTCGGTCACGCCGGTGTACGCGAAGGTGCAAGTCGAGCTGGTGAAAATCTGCTCGCTGTCGCGCGCGCTGCGCTGGAAAAAGCTGGACAGTGGCGGCGTGAGATCGGGGTAGCGGTCGAGCAACGCTTCGTCGACGACTGCCAGCGACAACTCGGCCCTGACCGGATTGCCCAGTTGGTCCAAGGCAAGCACCCGCAATTTCGCCCTTGAGCCGGGTTCAAAGGTCTGTGCTACTGGCTCGATCGCAAGCGAAAGCGTGCGCTCGACGTCGAGCGTCAAGGAGTGCGCGTGGAAGCGCCCAGGCTCCATTTTCGCGATCGCCAGCCAAACACGGGGATAGGACGCCGAACCCAGGTCCAGTTCGACATCGCTCGATCCCGTGGGCAATGCGAGCACTCGGTACTCCAAAATGCCGTCGCCCTCGAGGGTCAGTAGCGCCAAACCCGGGATCGACCGGTTGACGATGCGCGCGCGAGCTTTCGAGCCGACCTCCAAACTCGTGTCCTCGGCCACCAGTCGCAGGCGCTGCGGATCATCGTCCCCGGACGCGAACACGCCGACCTCCGCCAGCACGGGCGAACCGAAGCGATCGACCGATTCGGCGCGCAGCAAGTACTGTCCACCGCGTTCCAATCGCACGGGCAC
This sequence comes from Planctomycetota bacterium, assembly GCA_021730845.1. Lineage (GTDB taxonomy): Bacteria > Planctomycetota > UBA1135 > UBA1135 > JAKFYL01. The sequence continues at coordinate 14,461 of JAKFYL010000194.1, forward strand.
GCGCACCGTCCCGCTAACCTCCTCGGTGGCAACAGTCTGTTTGGATACTTCCACCTCGCTCCAGGTCCCCCAGGCGGTCGACTCGCGCTTCATAACGCGCAACTGGAACTCGCGCGCTAGGGGCGCACCGGCTGCGGACTTGACTTTCAGTAGCGCTTCGACCGAGTCGCCTGCGAGCACGCTGGCGCGCGAAGCAGAAAGCGTGGCTTGGAACTCGAACGTCGCCAAGAAGACCGAGGCCTGGCGCTGGATTGATTCTTCGAGCAAGGCAGCGTGGAACCACAGTTCGCCTTCCTGGGCCAAGTCGCGCGTCGCAAACGAGTACGTGGCGATGCCCTTGGCGTCCGTGCGCACAGTGGCGCTGGTTCCGTCAGGAAGCTGCAACTGGATCGGCGACTCGACCACCGGCTCGCCGTAGTAGTAGGCCACGTGCACCGAAAGATCGACGTTCTCGCCGCGCTGCACCACGGGCTTGGCGAACTCCAGGCGCAAATCGATTTTTTCGAGTTGGTACTGCGCCACTTCGAAGCTGCCTGAGAAGACGCTGCCTTTGGGCGAGCGAACGAAGGTGTGGTACGTGCCCAGGGCGGCGGCAGAATCGAGCGACCAACTTCCATGCAGCGATCCAAATTCGCTCAAAACGGACTGCACGCGTTCGACCACGCGTCCGGCCGGGTCGGCCAGCTCCACGGTATAAGCGAGTCCCGGCTCGAAGTGCTCGCGACCCTCTTCCGACTCGCGCAAGAGCGCACGCCAGTACACGCTGTGCCCCGGACGGTAGGCGGGGCGATCGGTGTAGACAAGTCCCTTGGCCGTAATGGGCTGCGCCAGTTGCAGCGAACCAAGTTGCATGCCCGTAGCCGCCATATGTCCGTCGCGACGGCCCAAAACGGAGATTTCGTGCTGTGCGCAGGGAGTTTCCAGTTTCTTGCGCGCCACTCCCGTGGCGTCGGTCTCGAATTCGACGAATTGCGTTTCGCCGCTTGAGTTAGGCACGGCAGCTATCACGCGCACTCCCGCCGCAGCCGTTCCGCGGGCAACGTCTTGGGCGAACACGAACAGTTCCTCGGCGCTGGCCTTGACGATCAGATCGATGTCGCTGGCGAGTACCAACGTGGTCGCGCGCAGTTCTCCCCCGGTGACAGCCACGACCCACGCGCCCGCGCCCTCGACGGGCAGTTCGATCTCGCGCTCGATGGGCTTGTAACGCGCGTACCCCTCGACGGGCAGTTCCAGCTGCTTGTCGGCGGCGATCAGGTCCAAATCGAGCCCTTCCACCCCGCCGTGTCCAAAGTGCTTGCGGAAGTACGTTTCCAGATCGAGCGCCCAAAGCTCGACTTTCAAAGTCTCCAAGTTGCGCACTTGGATCTTGACGCGCGGTTTGGCGTCCGTGCGCCAGGCGCGCTCGGTCAGAACCGCCAGCGATGGCTCGAGCATGCGCGCCAGGTGTGCTCGTGCCGTGCTGGCCCAAGGCTCGGTGGTGCACAAACGGTAGGACTGAACGGCCGCTTCGACTTGGCCGAGGTGCTGCTCGAAAATCTGGCCGACCAGCACGCGAGCTTCGCCTTCTTGGGCCGTGTTCGGATAACGCTCGGCCACGCGCACGAGTTCGGCCGTGGCCTGCTGCCACAGGGCTTCGCTGCGCGCACGTTCGGGCTTGTCCTGGCCCTGGGCCCGTGCGAGGAGCAAGAGATGTTCGGCTTCCTCCGCCAACGACGCCGCACTGCGCAAGCTGATTTGCGCGGCGCGCGGATCCAGCGGATGGGAGGTCAGGAAATCACTCCAAGCGGACCGCGCCTGGTCGAACTGTTTCTTGGATATCGCGTGATCCGCGCGTTGCAGTTTCATGTCGACCAGAGCCATTTGGGCTGCTGACCATTCTGGGCCGTTGGGGAAACGCGCGCCGTATTCGACGAAGACTTTGCCCGCATCGTCGAAGCGCAACTGTTCTTGCAACACCTGGCCGCGCAGAAACAGCCCCGTTCGCTTGTGCGTTTCGAATTCTTGGACGAGCTTTTGGTCCACGCCAACCGGCGGAGATAGCTGCTCCAGCTGCGCCAAGGCAGCCAACGCGTCCTCCGAGCGACCAGCGGCGCGCTCCAAAGCGGCAATCGAAGCCCAGGCGTGGGCCAACTTGGGATGCGTGGGGCTAGACTCGAGGAAGCGCTTGAGAGCGCCGATCCTGGGCGTGAATTGGCTCGGATCGTGCTCGGCGAACGCCTGTGCAAGTTCAAAGCGCGCGTCACCCTCGCTGTGCTCCAGTTGCGCGCGGTCCGGCTCGGACGTGCTCGACCAGGCCTGGGCGTACGGCCCTTTGCCGGCGCGCGCGGCGCGCACATCCTCGGCCAATTCCTCGAGCACGCGCCGTGCCGCCGGAAACTCCTGCAGCTTGGTTAGGGACCGACCCAAGCGCGCGCGCACGGCGAATACGCTCTTGAGTTCAATCGAAGCAGGTCGGGAGCGCGGATCCGAGTTGGGTTTCGCGCGCGCAAGATCGAACTCGTTCAGGAACTGCTCGCATTCGTCGCGTGTACTGTGAAAATCGTTCAATGCCTCCTTGCACTCTCCCATGGCGAGCCGGGCGCGCGCACGATCCGCGGCCGGCGCGTCGAGCTGCAGGACTTGGGCATACAGCGCGTAGGCCGCGGCGTAGTCGAGCTTTGCGTTCTGCGCGTCGTTGTTGGCCTGGGCGCGCACCATTCCGTCCGCTAGATCGAAGTAGATCGCCGCCAGTTCGGTCTGACGTTCCGCCGCGCGCAAGCGCAGGGTCTGGGTCTCCCAAACTTCGAGGGCCTCGGCCTGGCGGCCAAGGGCGCGCAAGGTTTCGGCGCGATGGAAGCGCGACTTTTGCACCCAGGCGCGCGCAGCAGTTTTGGGATTCGAGCCGAAGCGGGCTAGCACCTCATCGAAGGCGCGCAACGCCTCTTCGTCGCGTTTCTCGCTGCGCAGCGCCAAGCCGCGCGCGAAGAGCCACAGATCGGCTTGCTCGGGGTCCGATTGCACGAGCTGCTCGAGTTGCTCCAAGGCCGCGGAGATCTTACCGCTCACCAAGTTGCGGCGCACAGCCTCGGGCAAACTCGCTGCGCCCTGGGCGGCGTCCTGCTGAGCCTTGGGAGCAGTAGCAGGGTGGGGGCTTGCCAAGGAGCAGGCCAAGAGAGGAATGGGAAGGCAAATACGTCGGGCCGCGAGGGCCAGCCAAGGCAAGCGTTGGAACATAGGAGCTGCTGTTTCTAGTCTTTGGAGTCCGTGCGACTTTGGGCCTTCATGCAAACGATGCAAGTAACGAATCGCGGGGTGGACTTGTTGGCGATTCGGTGTGTTGGACCTGATTGGCGCGGCGGGCGATCCGGGATCCTAGGCGATCCTTTCCACCTGCACGGCCGCGTCCAGATGTTCGAAACCCTAGCTTCCCGGACCCTCCGAATATCGGGAAGAAACACGCGCTCCTGGCGTCCGGATTCATGCCAATGCTTGGATTGGGACGGCGGTCGTCGGGTGACTGCCCTTGGCAGGCCTTTGCGAGGCCACTTGGGCGGACGTGTACGCAGAATGCCAGACCTCGCCCTGTGGCACAGGCATAGCCGTTTCCGGCCCGGTTTGTTGCAAACGATCCATGCTCCACTAGGGGGTCGCAGGAGGATCGAGTCGCCGTGATTCTGCTGATCGACAACTACGACTCCTTTACCTACAACATCGTGCAAGCGTTGCTGGCGCAGGGCGCGCAAGTCGAAGTGCGCCGCAACGATGCCATCTCCGCGCAGGCCGCGCTCGAGATGGGGGCGCAAGGCATCGTGCTCAGCCCGGGCCCCGGCAAGCCCGCCGACTCCGGCATCTGTCCCGAACTGCTCGCGCGCGCAAACGCGCAAACACCGGTGCTAGGGGTGTGCCTCGGTCACCAAGCGCTGGTGGAGCGTTGGGGCGGCATCATCGAACGCGACAGCGAACCGGTCCACGGGCGCGCCTCGGCCGTGGTGCACGACGCACGCGGGGTCTTCGCGGGATTGCCCGTACCCTTCGAGGCCGGACGCTACCACTCCCTCCGCGCTCGGCGGGACAGCTTGCCAAGTGTGCTGGAGCTGTGTGCCTGGACGCAGGACGGCATCGTGATGGGCGTGCGCCACCGCACGCTGCCGCACCACGGAGTGCAGTTCCATCCAGAGTCGATCTTGACTCCCCTGGGCAACCAGTTGCTGGCCAATTTCGTGGAGCTATGCGCGTTGCACGCGAGCACGTAGCGGATTCGTGGCGTTCCAAGATCCAATGCTTCGTCCCAAGCGCAATCGCCACTGGTTCTGCTTGGCCGCGGTTGTACTTTTTTTGACGGTTGCAATCTGGCGAACAGCGTTTCGCGCGCCGGTTTCGCATCGAACGGAATCGGTCGTCGTGCCGGTGATCGGGGCAAGCGGCGAGTACCAGCAGACGGTTCGCAATCTCATCTCGGGTCTGCCTGTGCAGGCTACTCCACCTGAGTCCGTGCGAAGTGCTGCGGCGTTGTGCCTATTGCTGGTCGATGGGCAAGACCAGGCCCTTGCCAACATGAGAGTCTCTTGCACGAGTTCCACAGGTGAATTGGAGCTAGGTCGAACCGACCCAAACGGCAGGCTGTGTACTCAGCAAGCTCTAGACGCGGGCCAGCCCATTCGCGTCATGCGGGGCGAGGAATTTCTCGGGGTCGCCCATTTGGAACCGGATTCCCAGACTTCCGAGCCAATCTACCGCTTGCATCTGGTCGGTGCCGTTGCCGGGCGCGTCGTTCGCAGCGACGGCAAGCCCGTGCCTGGTGCTGTCGTGTGTGCGTGGCCGTACGGACAGCCTCCTCCTTTGACCCAGTTGGACTGGGCAGCGATCACGCACAAAGCAAAGACCGACGAGCGTGGACGGTTTCGCATCACGGGTCTTCACAAGAACGCGCACTACCATTTCGTCGCCGGGGCTCCCGGACGGATCTCGCGCCGTAGTACTGAGGTTTGGAGTCCGAGAGTCGGTCTTGACTTGGAAGTAGAGCCAGTTGTTGCGGCTCGCGCCACGTTGCGTGAGCACGGCAATCGGGGCTTGCGCACCATCGGGGCGCAAGTTGCCAACGGTAGGAGCGCTCTCGAGTTGTGGAGCCCGTCGGTCGCCTTGGAGCGACTGGGTCCGCAGGTGCGGTTGCTTGGTTTTCCCGAAGCAATTTGGGATCCCGGCCGACCAGAGCTGCTTGATTTGGAGTTTGCCAGCGAGATCGACGAAACCGGTGGTCGCACGCGCACCCGCATGGTTCAGATGCCCGGATACAAGCCCAAGCAGTACAACTACGAATTGAAGCCGACCGATCAGCCCATTGACGTTGTGCAATTGCAGTTGGAACCGATCTCCGAGGGCGTCGGAACCCTGCGCTTGGGGCTTGAGAGTAGCGCGGTCGCTATTCCTTTGGAATCAGGACCTGCGCACAAAGACCTTGCGTTACGATTAATCGCCCCCGACAGGCTAGCCTACACCTTCCAACTTGATTGGCCCAGCGGCAGCAGGTTGCCTACATGGGAGCTGGAAGACATTCCCGCTGGAACCTACTACTACTCTGGCAGCTGGCTCACGGATTTGCCCCTGGTAAAGCCAGCTTTCGGCGTGGGTGAGTACGCCACGGAGTGGGACAACGTGTATGCGCCGCTTACAGATACATTCAAATTCGAGGTGCGTTCGGGGGGAGTTACCGAGCTCATGCTCCCTGATCCCGATGTAGTGCGCGTAGATCTGCAAGTCAGCCAAGCTGGAGCGGACTACGGTGGGCCGCTGAACGTTGCGCTATCACTGAGTGCCATGCCCTCGTCCAAGGACGAACAGCCCGGTCGAGCCGAGCTGCGATCGGTCCTTCTCGACGGGCCTCCGTACGCTTTGTGGTTCAAAGGCAAGCGCACCGGCCTGTGGGTCTACGCCATGCAACCGTGGGTGACAGCGCCTCAATTCGTCATGCTAGAACCGGGATTGAGGTTCAACGTGCGCATCCAAGCGCCCTAGCAACATTTCGTCACGGAAATGCCTGGAGACTCTGGGCGAACTGACAGTCGACTGCTAGGAAACTCGAGCAGGGGGGCCGTGTGAGCCGCCTCGGGGCTGTCCCACCTGCGCGCCAGCAAATCCGTGTCCCAAGTCCGGACCGGCGCCTATGCTGTGCAACCATCATGGCCTCGATCCCCGTCCGTTTTCGTCTGCGTCGGCTTGCGTATCCTTTGAGCTTCGCCGCACTGATTCTGGCATCCATGGCGCTCGCACCGCGGCGCTCCGCGCAAGAATGGCGCGTGATCGACGAGCGCATGCATCACTTGGGCAACGACGAGACGCCCAAGTGGTCGGAGGCGCCGGCAAAGCCACAGTCTTCGCCCCTGGAAATCGCTTTCCAGGCGCGCAAGAACGACGGGGAGTGGTTGCTCGAGGTCGCCGGCCGCGACGTGGACGGCGATTGGGGCTTGGAACTCAACGGCACGCCGTTCGCGCGACTCAAACACGTCAATGACGAGACGCGCGTGGGGCGCTATCCGGTGCCGGCGCGCATCTTGAAAGACGGTCCCAACGTCCTGCTCGTGCGCGCGATCAGCGATCCAAACGACGACATGCTCGTGGGGCGAGTGCGGCTGATCGAATCCAGCTTGCGCGAAGTCGAACGCCTGGGGCGAATCGAAGTCCGAGTGACCGAACGCGCCAGCCAAGCGCCGCTGCCGGCCAAGATCACAGTCGTCGACGCAAGCGGCAACCCGGCCGACCTGTACTACGCCGAAAGCCCAACTACCGCCGTCCGGCCGGGCATCGCCTACACCAGCCAAGGCAAGGTCAGCATCGAATTGCCCGCTGGAGATTGGCACGTTTGGGCCTCGCGTGG
>JAKFYL010000267.1 GCA_021730845.1 Planctomycetota bacterium
GCGTCGGCGAGCGCGCACGCGCTCCCCGACGCTGTGCAGCGTGGTCAGATCGGCGGCGATGAAGTCTTTGGCTTGAAGCTCGGCGGCGGCCTTGTCGCCACGTCCCTGACCGAATCCGGCGAAGCAATCCTCGCTCAGCGATCGACGCGCCAAGGCCTGCACGTAGGCTCTATCGAGGCCTACGCTGCCAGGTGGCTGGGCGTTACTTGCGACGTCTACGGAGGATTTTGCAGCCACGCGCTGGGCACTCGCTCTCTAGTACCGCAGTGTACCGGCTCGCCAGCCACTATGGGCCAGACGCAGCCTCCTCCGCCCGCTCGCTCAGGAATTGGGCCACGCTTTCGACCGTCCTTGGGCCGATGCCTTCGATCTGATCCAAGAACAGTGGATCGGGGCTGGAAGCATGTTCCCAGCGCGCCCTGGCAATGGCGATGGCACGCCGCTCGCCGATGCCTGGAAAATTGCGCAGCTCGCGCGGGGCGAGGCGCGGGAGTTCGAGGACTTCGGCTTGCTCCAACTGGGTCGACTCGGGCTCGAGCGGGTCGAGGTCGGGCGACGGGAACATCTTGGCGCCATACGGGCGCGAATCGTGTGGCCCGAGGCCGGGCGCCGCAATCGCAATTGGGGTCGGTTTTTCGGCCGCATGGAGGCCAGCGAACTCGTTGGGACCCATATATCCGTCGTAGGCGAGCCAGCCCAGGCAAGCACCGAGAAGAAACCAACATCGAAACCCCTCGCGGCCCAAAGCGGCTTCGTCGCTAGGCTGCCTGTCAGGCAGCCCAGATCGATCCGCGAGAGCCTCGGCATTCAGACCGTTCCAACTCGAATGGCATCGCATGCAAGGGCTCTGGACGCACGGCCCTCGCCCCGGGTTTCGCGCACCTATACCTCGCCGCGGTTTCCTAGGTTTTCTTGCGTTTGTAGATGCCTTCGAAACTGGGCGTCCAAGTCTTGCCGCCGTCCTTGGAATTCTCGATGAATTGGCGCACGTCTCCGTTCGCAAGCGGCGTGAAGGTCATGCGCGTGGGCATGCTGCCTCCCTTGAGGCCGCGCTGCGTGCCCAAGAAACGCATCGACCCGTCCTTCATTTCCCCGGTGTAGGTCGAGACTCCGCCGTCGTCGGCGACCCACACCTGGTGCCACAGGCCGTCGAGTGGGTCGAAGTAGTTCATGCTGCGGCCGGTGCTGCCCTTGGCGTCGGTCCAATGCTCCATGAGCACGTTCCCGCGTTCGGCCTTGACGATGCGGTTCGATCCCAAGGTCTTGCCGGCTGGATCGACGACGTTCCACTCGCCGACCCAAAAATCGAATACGCCGTTCTGCACAGGCGCACTGCCAGTCATGCGCGCCCGGAGTGCCGCAAACCGCGTGTCGGTGCGCAAGGACTCCAGGTCCGGGTCCTTCTCGAAGGTGGCCACGTCCTTGAAGCCCGCGTCGACCGCGCGGCCCAGCGCATCGAAGGCTGGATCGTTTTGGCGCAGCAAAGCGTGGGCGCAGCCTAGGTTGTACAGCGCATTGGCAGCCACGGCCGGAAACTCCGCGGCCTTGCGGTGGGCCACGATGGCTTCCGCCAATCGCTTCTGGGCGTGCAAGCAGTAGCCCAGTCGGTACCAACCTTGCGCGTTCGCGGGTTCCTTCTCGGTCAACTTGCGGTAGGCCTCTCCCGCGGCGGGCCAATCCTGTTTGGAGAACAGGAGGTCAGCCTGGGTTTGCATCGAGATGCCGCGCGGATCCTGCGCACCGGCGCGCTCCAGCGCCGGTTCTTGCAAGACCAGCGGCGCTGGCAGGGGCAAAGGCTCCCCCGCTGAACGGAGAGGCAAACCAGCGAACACAACCAGCAAGCAATGAGTGATGGTGAGCGTCATGAGCCAGAGTCTACCCAAGTCGCGTGGAAGTCAGGTTCTGGAGTTGGCCAGCGATAGGCATGCATGGAACGGTTTCCGCACATAGGCAGGCCAATGAATAGCGCTCGCGAGCGAGCCACGAAGCGGCTCATGCACGCCGCCGCCGGCGCAGCAAGTCAGGTGCTTGCCTGCAAGTACCCCTACAAACGTGTCGCGGGCGCCCTTGCGAGCGCCCGCGTATGACTTGCGTTTGGTGTGAGGGGCTCACGCTTCACCACAAGGAACCTGCATCCGCAACATCTGGCCGGTCTTGCCGGCGCTCACGGACAAGTGGTGAACTCGTAGCCGTTGGAGAGGCCAACCGTCTGCGCGGCCTGGGGATCTCGGAACCAGGCTTGGCTGTGGAGCTGCTTGCCAACGAAGACAAAGGATCCTCCGCTGGGATGCGCAAGGTAGTCCACGAGCGTGTAGCTCACGGAGCCCGAACAGGCCCCGATCCCCGCCGAGTTCTTCACGGGCAGGCGGTACAGCGGCGGGTTCACGCACAACGTGCCGCCAAAGAAAGCGGTGTTTGCCGGCCCTGCAGCGCCGAAGAAGACAAGGCCATTCTTGTCAGCTTCCAATTGAACTCCTGCGACCGAGAAATCGGCGGGCTTGGATAGTTGCGGCGCCCCACTCGCCAACATCCTGGGCACACAACCGCTCGAGGACACCAGGGAGCTGCAGTAGACGCTGCCCGAAGTGCACGAGCCGTCGATGTGCGCAATCCAAGCGTTCTGCGGGTCAGACGATCCAAAAGGGTTGGCCTTGCTTCCGCCTCCTAAGTAAGCGCCACCCGCTGCGTCCGTCGCGACCCCGTGCGACAAATCGTCGCTGTTGGAGCCGTAGTTCTTCACCCAAAACGGATTCCCCAGGCTATCGCAGCGCGCGAGCCAGGCGTCGTTGCCACCCAGATTTGCTCCGCCGAAACTTCCATCGCTGGACCCGCTCAAGTACAGGCCGCCTGCTCCGTCCAAGGCGCCCCCCCCAAGCACGTCGTTGAGTTCCGTTCCATACTGCTTGATCCAGGTCTGGACGCCCGAGCTGTCGTAACGCGCGAGCCAGGCGTCGTAGTTGCCATAGTGTGCCCCACCCAGGTTCTCCGTGGTCGAGCCACCCACAAGGATTCCGCCTGCTCCGTCGGGGATCAGCGTGTTTGCAATTTCCTCCCCGTTGCTTCCCAACTGGCGACTCCAAAGTTGATTCCCGGAGCTGTCGAAGCGAGTAATCCAGGCATCCAGAAGGCCCGCGTTCGGCCCAGCGAGATCGCCATTCGTCCAGCCACTCACGAACGCACCGCCCGATCCGTCCAGAGCGGCGGCGTAGGCACTGTCACTCGCACTCGACCCGAACTGGCGAATCCAGGCTTGGTTTCCCGCGCCGTCGTAGCGCGCGAGCCAGGCGTCATTCAGACCAAATTGCGAACCGCCCAGATTCCCGGCAGTGCCACCCGCGACGTAGACGCCGCCCGATCCATCGGATGACAGTCCCCGAGCTACGTCGTAGCCGCTGGTCCCCAACTGTCGGATCCATAGTTGATTACCCAAATTGTCGTAGCGTGCAAGCCAAGCGTCGGCGTCGCCGGCCGTCTGCCCGCCCAGGCTTGACGTCGTGCTGCCGCTGACATACAGACCGCCGGCGCCATCGGCGGCGAGCGCATCGACCAAGTCGAAAGAAGTATCACCGAACTGCAGAATCCACAGCTGATTGCCAGCAATGTCATAGCGCGCGATCCAAACATCGTGCAGCCCCTGGTTGATACCACCCAAGTTGGCGAGCGTAATCCCGCCGGCATAGACGCCGCCTACGCCATCCGGTGCCAGGTCGTTGGCCGCGTCCCAGGTCGTGGTCCCCAACTGCTGAAACCACAACTGGCTTTGTGCCGCCGCAGGCAAGGTCACACACGCTAAGCTTGCGACGGTCAACGCCCGCCGGAGGCCGCAAAGCACTGGTCCTAGATTGGAAATGGATTGAAATTGGGTCATGTGTGAAGTTCTCCTGCGATGAAGGTGCCTCATGAATCAGTCTGTCGCGGTCATTCGCTGCCCTTTCGCCCGAAGTCGCTGGAAAGTTTCAACAGCTTCGGATTTCGGTGCAGCACTTGCGCGCTTTCTGACTCCTACCGCCGTGTATCTCGGAATGGAGCTCTAGTAACCAAGAGCTCCCCCCGAGCACAGCCGCGGCGGAGCTTGTATTCTTGCCGAACATCCTGGCACGTGTGCTCGGTCTGGGTTGACTGCGGGATGCCGGGCGGGGCCTTTGTACCGGTGCGCCATGGATTGGGACCTGGCTAGGACGGTCGGGGCCCAAGCGACGATTCGGCGCCGCATACGCGGACAAGCAAGGCACCTCGAATTCTGCCAGCCGACGCGCCTGGTATGCTGAGTTTTATGGTTTTGTCCACCAATGTCTGCGCCTCAGGGTCTCACTTCGCTCGGCGCACGATCGCGGGCCCAGCCCGCCCAACCTGGCCCCAAACTTTGAAAAGCTGGCTCTAAGTGGGATTGACGGTGCTGTTCGCAAGCATCGCTAGCGCCAATATGCTCTCAGACAAGCGCCTGGAAGAGGCCGAGGAGCGCTTGCGCGGACCCGGCGAAGACACGGTGCGCTCGGGCGCCAAGCTGTGCGCGGAAATCAATTCGGTGGAGAGCGTTGAGCTGCTGCTAGAGGTTCTTGCGGGCGAGAATCCGCACTACCGGGACATCGCCTGGGAAGGCTTGATCGAGATCCGTTCGCCTTACGCGCAGGCGCGCGTGGCAAGCGAGGTCGCGAAAGCGTCGCGCGACGAAAACCTGCGCATGTGGTGCATACAGTTGCTCGGGATCTACGGCGACCCGGCCGCGCTGCCGGGTGTGCTGGATGTGTGCGGCGACAAGCACGAGCAAGTGCGCGCGGCTGCCGCCGCGGCCGTGGGACTGATCAAGGACGCGCGTGCCGTCAAGCCGCTGCTCAAGCTGGCCAATGACAAGGAACCGCGCGTGCGCGCCTACGCGCGCGAAGCCCTAGGGCGCATCAACGCGGCGGAACACGAGAAAATCCTGCGCGAGGGCCTAGCGGACAAGGATGCCGGCGCGCGCTGCTACTTGCTGGGCTGCATGCCGCAGCTCCTGCCGGACGCCAACGCAGCACTCTCATTGGCGGGCCTGGACGATGCCGATTGGCGCGTGCGCATGCAAGCTGCCGAAAACTTGAAAACGGTTCGCACCAAGGAAAACCTGGCGAAATTGGTCGAGAAGAGCGCCGACGTGCGCTCGATCGTCCGTTCCACGATTCGCCTGGCGTTGGAACACCTCACCGGCCACGGCTGGTACGACCCAGCGCAGTGGCAGCGCTGGTGGACAGAGCAACAGGCGACTTTCGATTTCGAAGAGGCCAAAAAATCGCCCAAAAAAGCTGCCGAAAATCGCAGTGTGAGCGTCAAGTACCACGAGCTAGCCGTCGAGAGCAATCACATCGCCTTCTTGATCGACGTATCCTCTGCGATGCGCGAACACTCGGGTGCGGCCCAGTCATCGAAAGCGGAAGCCTCCATGCAGGAGCTGTCGCGCGTACTGGAGTTGCTAGATGGCAAGGTGCGCTTCAACGTCTTTGCCTACGACACAACGGCACGCGCCCTGGCGGACAAGCCGCTCGATCTCGATGGACGCGCGGCCAAGAAGGCCCTGGCGTTCATCGAGGACGCCAGTCCGCGTGGACCCAAGGACATCTGGGCCGCGCTGCTGGCCGCTACCGAGAACCCCGACTTGGACACGATCTACTTGCTCGCTTCCGGCGAGCCCGAAGTCGGCCTGTACGTGCACTACAATCGCATCGCGCTGTACTTGCGCGAGCGGCAGCGCTTTGGAAAGTTCGTGGTTCACGGTGTCGTCTACACCGACAGCGACTGGTACGCCAAGCAGATCGAGGAGATCTGCCGTGCTACAGGGGGCGAGTTTCGCTGGGTCAAGTGACGCGACCGCTCGGCGCAGACATTCGAGCTGCAATAGCGCGTTTGCACGCAATCGCCTGAGCATCTACAACCACAGCCATGAAGATCGCAAACCTTGCCTTCACGTTCATTCTTGTCAGCGCGTGCTCCGCAATGCTCGGCGCTTGTCGCAGTACTAACCTGACGGGCGAGACGGACCACTACACGCTTGTCTTGCTGAAGACCGGTGAAAAGACGGGACTGAGCAAGGACGAATCGCAGCAGGTCTTCGCTGGACATTTTGCGAACATGTCACGCCTGGCCAAAGAAGGCCACCTGCTGCTCGCCGGTCCTTACGGTGAAGTGCGACACGATCCCATGCTGCGCGGAATCTTCGTCTTGGATACGAGCAACGCAGCCCAAGCCAAGACTCTGGCGGAAACCGATCCCGCCTTTCAAGCGGGTGTTTTCGCCATGGAATATCACGCACTCGAAACGGCGGCCCCGCTGCGCTCCTTTCTAGCCGCCGAGCTGGCCCAGCTCGAGGCTGACGAAAAGGTCGGCCGCGTGCGAGCTCCGGGCGAAGGAGGAAGGGGCTTCGTGCTGCTGACCGCCGCGCACGGAGAGCTCATGCAAAAGGAGCTCGCTGGAAAGCCATTTGCTCTGCTCGTGGGCCGGCTCGAGGGCGAGCGCGGCTGGGCCATTCTTGACGCGCAGGATGTTGCCGCGGCGCAGACTTTGCTTGCAGAGGCTCAATCACGGATGGGGAGCTGCACGCTCGATGAGTGGTTCGCGAGCGGAGGCCTGGAAAAACTGCCCAAGCTCGGCAAGTCTCGCTGAACGGGAAGCCCGCCAAGCGCCCTAGCCATGCAGCGATTCGTCTCGTCGAGCTAGGACGCCGAAAGGGCCTGGTACGCGACCGATCGGCGCAGGCTCTGGCCAAGTCCTAAGGGCTCGATGCGCGACCACTCGTCGAACAGTGCCACGCTGCGCGCCTGCAATGCCAGTGCCGCGGGCGACCCCGGTTCGCTGCGCACCAAAGGCATGCGCTGCGCGATGCTGCGCGCCACGGCGCGATCCTCCGGAACGAGTCCGGCGTAGTGCGGCTCGCAGCCCAGGAACTTGCGCGACACCTCGACGATGCGCTCGGCGACGCGCGTGGCGAGCTGTTCCGCGCTAGGGCACTCCCCTTCGCCAAGCCCGAATTGCGGCGCGTCCGGGTCCGCCTGGCAACGATTGACGATCAACGACACTCGGGCATCGGGCTTGCGCGCGTAGAGCACTTTCAAGAACGCGTAGGCATCGGTCATGGCAGTCAAATCGGGGGTGGTGACGATCAACACCACGTCGCTCGCCAGTGCAAAGCCAACTGTCTGGTCGCTGATTCCCGCGGCGCTGTCGACGAGCAGGTACTCGTACTCGAATTCCAATGCTTCCAATCCGCTGGCCACCAGGTGCATCTCGTAGAGCGAAAGTCCCGCCATGCGCGACACGCCCGAACCACCCGCGATCAGGTCCAAGCTTTGGCCGCAGCCGTGCACCGCCTCCCGAACTTGGCAATGCCCCTGGGCTACGTCCACGAACGAACGCGCCGGCGAAGCGTCGAACAAGATGTGCGCGTTGCCGACGCCGAAATCAGCGTCGACGAGCAGCGTGCGGCCGCGCGCCGAAAGCAGTGTGGCCAAGGAAGCCGAGAGCACCGATTTTCCCGTGCCCCCTTTGCCGCTGGCCACGCACACCGACAACGCGGGTCGCGCAAGCGACGACCCCTCCGCGAGCGCAGCGCCTTGCGGGCGATCGCTGCCCTGTGCGTGTCTTCCACGAAAGAAAACTTGGTTCCAGCGCATGGCAACTAGCTGCGCACCAAGGAGCCTCACGCCTTGGTTCGCGGCGGGCTTCGGCCGGGGGGAGTCGGAGCCCCCTGAAAGTGCCACTGCGAAAGGTCCGGTTCAAGCCCCCGGACTGTGGAGCAGGTGCTCATCGGGAGCCCTGGCGACAAAACGGGCCGCGAACCTCGTTTCCTTTTGTTAAGGAGGCGGTCCCAGTCGCTGTTGTGGCACAGCTCCCTAGAGGTGAAGCCCTGTTCACTGCGGCTTGGCCGACGATTGAGACCCGCACACACTGGCCGCTATGGCTGCCGGCAAAGGCCGTTTGCCAGCGCGCAAGACCGATGCCCGCCAGGGCCTAGGCTCTCCGCTCTGCCGGTACCTGAGCGGACGATTCGACGAACCAACCGTGGACTAGCACTACGAACACAGCTCCCGGCAGGAAGGCGAGCGCCGCCAGAATCATCCGCGCGGCTGGTACTTGGGACGAAGCGAGTACACCTATGAGCTGAGTGCTTGCGGCGATCAACGCGACCATTCTCAGCGCACGCCAGGCTCCGAGGCGCTTCATCCAGGCGTCGAAGGCGGAGGCGCCTCGCACGCCCGCTTCGGGTAGACCGTGCAACCCAAGAGTCAGCACTAGGAAGGGAATCCCAGCCAAGACTTGCAGCAGAAAGCGCGCCAACCCATGTTGCTCTTGGCCCAGCCAGTACACGGCCAGCGCGTTGGCCGCAAGCAACGCGGCCATCCGCAGCACCGGCCACACAGTTACAGTTCGCTTGTTGACGATGCGCATGGGAATGGGCTGGCCCGGGCGCCCGGCCTAGCGGCATTCTTACATAGGGCGGCCGAAAGCTTCCATTTCCTCGCGCGTGAGGATCGGGCTGGCCGGGTCGAACGCGCTTGCGAGCCGCTCCTTGGTAGCGCTCTCGAATTCGTCCAGATCTTCGCCGCCGCTTGGATCAGCCGAGGGTTGTGCCACCCCTTGTCGGGCGCTCTTTGCGGAGGGCGCCTTGGAACTCTCCGCGCCGTGGCCGTTCGTCTCGGCCGGGCCCCAGCTCTCCACGTAGGCCTCGGTCACGCGCTCGAGCAGGGATTCGAAGTCCCCCGCCGTTGCAAGCACAGCCGGCGCTGCGGAGGCAGCGTGTTGCCCCGAGCGAGCCGTGAGCACGCCGCGGGCATGCCCCAGTTCAGCCAGAGTCCGGTCCTTGAAGCGCAGGCGCAGCGCTCCGTCGCGCAGGTCTTGAGTCAGGCCTTCGTCGATGCGCTGTGCGCGCTCCAAGAAATCCTGCACCAGCGGCCGCTGATCGCGCCGCAGGCCTTCGATGAATTCGCGCGGCGTGGCCGCTTGCTTGCGCTCGGACTGGTTTTGCAGCGCCGCGGGCGGCACCAAGTGCACGCGCCGACCTGCGGCGCTGTGCATCACGCGCACCTCGAGCAAGTCCAAGGAGTCATCTTGCGCAGCGCGTGTGCGCTGCAGGAAACGCTCGGAAAAGCGCTCGGAAATCACCACCACGCGGCCCGGCAGTCGCAAGTTGCAGTCCGTTGCGCCGCAGTGCGCAGCGATCAAGGCACGATCCGTTTCCAGAGCGGCGATCGCGTCCATGGCCGTCAAGAGCGAACTCTCATCGTCCTCGGTCGCCGCCAGCACCAAAACCAGTTCGCCCATACCATCGACGGTCACGAGCTGGGCTACGCGGCTAGGCGCCAGCTCGAGCTCGCGGTCGACAATGCGCATTCCTGGGTAGAGCCTGGAAAGCGCATCGATCAGGTAGGTCAGGCCCATGCTCGCGGCAGCGCTCGGGGCACTGGAGCGCGGCAACTCACTGGCACGAAACGAACCAAATCCCAATCCCCGGCCAGCCTCGCCGGCAGGCATGTGGTTTGCCATGACCCTAGTGTTCCCCCGCGCTCATTGTACGCCATCCCCAAGCAGCTCCTACTGCGCTCGCACAGAAAAAATCAGCTCCGCGCCCTGCGCTGCGCGGTTAGCGGCTTGCTCGCTTTGGATGGCGGCCCTGCCCGCACGGGAATGTTGGAGCGCAAGATCGCGGTGAGCGCCAAGGCCAAGGCGTCCGTAGCATCCAGCTCGAGCTCGATCGCGCCCAGACCGAGCAGACGCCGCACCATGCCAGCAACCTGGGTCTTGTGAGCCGCTCCGTTGCCGGCCACGGCGCGTTTGGCCACTGCCGGTGGAAATTGCTGGATCTGGCAACCCGTGCGCGCGGCGCAAGCCAGCACGACGCCGCGGCCTTCGCCGATGCGCAGCGCGCTCTGCACGTTGGTGGCGGCAAAGGCCTGCTCCACGACGACCATGCAGGGCGTCAGCCTGGCCATGAGCAGGTCCAGTTCGCGCGCGATTTGCGCCAGGCGCTCGTGGATCGGCGCCTTGAGGTCGGCTTGGACCACGCCCGCCTCCAAGTACCGCGGGCCAAAAGGCTCGACCAGCACCGCCCCGTAGCCCACGACGCGGGTCCCAGGGTCGATTCCAAGGACCACGCCGTGCTCGAGGCTTGCGGCTCGATGCACGGACGGCAGAGCCCCCTGGCCCGGCAAGGCACGCGGGCGGGGGCTTTGCATCGCCGCCAATTGTCGTTGGGTCAGTACCAGGCCCATGGCCTGGGCAAACTACGCTTCCCGCCGACTCAAACCAAGCCGCGGGCGCGCCGGAGAACCGCTACTCCCCGGGTCCGGGCGGCTCGGGGCACAACGTCTGCTCAATCGTATTTCCCACCCGTCTCTGGGTCGTCAAGATCAATTGTGCACCGCCGAGGAACAAGCCAGGCGTTGCCGCTCCCTCGACTTGGTACGTCGCGGCCATGGAGTAATACAACCCTTCGCAAGGCTCGTAGGCGGCGGAGCCCGGGATCTCGACGTAAGCCGTGTGCCCAACGGGCTGGCTGGGCGAAGCGTTGATAGTCTGATTCAAGCTGACTTCCAAGCTTTGGCTGCCCGCGTTGTTGCCAGCGGGCCAGTAGCTCAACACCATGTTCTTGAGCGTCGCCGTTTGCGTTAGTTGGAACTGCAGGCCCACGCGCTTGATTCCCTGCATCGAGGGATTGCCAAACAGATTCGAGCCGTCGATCGCCGTAGGCAACGTGTACACGATCTGTACAGGCCCGGGGCCACTCGAGCCTCCTGGAGTTGTCTCGCAGGAAGTCGCGCAGGCAAACGCAAGCAAGACGGCAAGTCCGTTTCGAAGGGGAGTCCTCATACTCCCCCGATTTTAGTCATCAGCCGCCGCGCGCGCACTTCCTGGGCCGGTCAGGGCCCCGGCGAGCTATCTTGGAACGCCCATGTCCCCCATCCGGAGTGAGGCGAATCCGCGCTGCGCCGCCGTGGTCGTCGCGGCCGGCAGCTCGACCCGCATGGGAGCGAGTGAGCGCAAACCGTTCTTGAGTCTGGGCCGGCGCACGATGATCGAGGAGACCTGCGCCGCGCTGTCCGCGGCCGAGGGCCTGGAGTGGATCGTGGTCGTGGCGCACGCGGACGATCAAGCTCGCATGGCCGAGCTGGCGCGCACTTCCCCGGCCATGGCCAAGGTGACGCGCATCGTGACCGGCGGAGCCTCGCGCACGGATTCGGTGCGCGCGGGAGTAGAAGCCACGCCCGCCGCCGCCCAGGTCATCGCCGTGCACGACGCCGCGCGCCCCTTGGTCGACCCCAAGGTCGTCAGCCAAGCGCTATGCGTGGCCGCGAAAACGGGAGCTGCCTTGGTAGCCATGCCGGTGCGCGACACGATCAAGTCGAGCGCCAGCGGCGCTTTCGCGGAATCCACGCTCGATCGCTCGATTCTGTGGTCGGCCCAAACGCCGCAATGTTTCCGTGCCCAGGTCCTGCGCGAGCTGCTCGAGCGCGCCCAGCGCGAACAATTCAGCCCGACCGACGACGCCGCGCTCTACGAACGCTACATCGGCCCGGTGCCCATGGTCCCCGGGCTGGGCACCAATCTCAAAATCACCACTCCCGAAGACTTGGAATTGGCGCGCATGCTTCTGGCGCAGCGCGAAAAGACGCTTCCTTCATGAACATACGCGTTGGAACAGGTTTTGACGTGCACCGACTGGTGGAGGGACGCAAGTGCGTCCTGGGCGGAGTGACGCTGCCCTATCCCAAAGGCCCCTTGGGGCACTCCGACGGCGACGCCGTGCTGCACGCGTTGACCGATGCCGTGCTGGGAGCTGCTGGTCTTGACGATCTGGGCACTTTGTTTCCCGACGCCGACGCGCGCTGGAAAAACGCCGACAGCCTCACGCTCTTGCAGCACGCCGTAGCCCTGGCGCTCGAATGCGGCTGGCGCGTGGTGAACGCCGACGTCGTGGTCGCCACCGAAGGCCCGCGCATCGCGCCGTACCGCGCGGCCATGCGCGCCAACATGGCGCGCGCCTTGGGTGTCGATCCAGGTGCCGTCAACGTCAAGGGCAAAAGTCTGGAGGGCCTGGGCGCCCTGGCGGGCGGCGCGGGCGTAGCCGTCCAAGCCGTGTGCTTGCTGCAAGGTCCCCCGCTCGCGTCGTAGCGCTGCCCGTTGCACACGGGGCCTTGTCGCACCCTTGCGTCAGCCCGCGGTCGGCGAAGCTCGCGGCCCAAGTTTGGAGTTCTCGGTCTTTTCGGGGCTGGTTGGGCCGGTGGAGCTACTGGCGGACGTGAATTGCGCTGCGTGGAAGCCCGCGTAGGCGCCGCCTTTGGCCAGCAACTGCTCGTGCGAGCCCAGCTCGACCACGCGGCCGCGCTCCAGCACCGCGATGCGGTCGGCATTGCGCACGGTCGACAGGCGATGCGCGATCACCAGCACCATGCGGTCTTTCATCAATTTTTCGAGCGCGTCTTGCACGACCGCTTCGGACTCGCTGTCCAGGGCGCTGGTCGCCTCGTCGAGCAAGAGCAGCGGCGCGTCCTTGAGCAGCGCGCGCGCGATCGTGATGCGCTGGCGCTGGCCCCCCGAGAGGCGCGATCCGGCGTCGCCGACTTGGGTCTCGTAGCCCTCCGGCAAGGACAGGATGAAATCGTGGATGTTGGCCGCCTTGGCCGCGGCTTCGACTTGTTCGCGCGTCGCTCCGGGACGCCCGTAGCGAATGTTCTCGTCGATCGTGGTGTGAAACAGGAACGGCTCCTGCGTGACCATGGCGTACAGCGCGTTCCAGGAGTCCAGCGAGCATTGGCGCAAGTCCATGCCGTCGACGGTGATGCGTCCCGAGCTGGGCTGGATGAAACGCGCCACCAGATCGACCAGCGTGCTCTTGCCCGATCCCGAGCGGCCGACCAGGGCCACGGTCTCGCCTGGGCGCAGCACCAAGTCGATCTTCTCCAAGGCCGGGCGCTCGCCGCCTGGGTAGCGAAAAGACACGTCGTGGAACTCGAGACCTTGGCCCAGGCTCGAAATGGCCTTGGCTTCGGGAGCCTGGTGCTCGACGTAGACCTCGTCCAGCACCGCCTGCAACCGTTCGGCGGCACCGGCGGATTCTTGCACGCGCGAGGTCGTGTTCGAGAGCGCTTTGACGTTGCGGTAGGTCGAAGCGACCAGCCCAATGAAGGTGAGCATCTCGCCGTTGGACTGGAACGAGCCCTTGGTCACCACCAGCCAACCCGCGCCGCCCAGCAGCAGCGCAAAGCCGACGGCCGACATCAAAGTCGTCGCGGCTTCGATGGTCGCTACGGCGCGCACCATCTTCATCGAGGCACGCAAGTACCCTTGGTTGATGGCCTGGTAGCGCTGGATCTCGCGCTCTTCGGCGCGGTAGGCCTTGACCGTGCGCACTCCGCGCAGCATCTGGGTCAAGACCTCGACTGACGCACCCAGGGTGTTCAAGCTGGCGCGGCTGCGGCGGCGCACGCGCTTGCCCATGATGGCGATGGGCAGCGCGATCAGGGGCAAGACCAGGATCACGCCCAAGGTGAGCTTGGGACTGATCCACCAGGCTCCGATCAAGGACGCGGCGATTTGCAGCGGTTGCTGGGTCAGATCGCGCAAAGCGGCCTGGATCATGGCCAGCGTCGAGTTGACGTCCGAACTGATGCGCGAAAGCAGGTCCCCGAAGCTGCGCCGGCCGTGGTAGGCCAGCGGGAGCCGCATGAGATGACTCGCCAGGCGATTGCGCAGGCCCAGCACCATTTTCAAGCCCGTGCGGCGCGAGAGCCACACGAACTGGTACTCGGCGATTGCCCCGACCACCGCGCAACCGATGATGATGGCAAGCACGGCCGCCAGTTGCCCCAGGCGCAACTGGGTGTCGGTCTCGAGGTTCGTGCCCAGAGCCGATTGCACTCCGCGCGTCACGACATCGAAGCTGCGCTGCACGAAACCCACGCTGGAAAGTCCGCTTTCGCTGCCGGGAAAGAGCACGCGATCGACCAGCGGCCCCAGGAAGAGCAGCGGCGCCTTTTCGGCGGCGGCCGTGATGGCTGCGAGTCCAGACACCAGCACGAGCTCCAGCGCACGCGGCCGCAACTGGGGCGCAAGCAGCCCCAGGACCTTGGCGAAACTGGAGTCTTTGAGCATGGCCGCGGAACCTGCCAGGCGACAGGGGCGCTAAGGGCATAGGCTAGGCGTCCTCGTGCCCGCTGGCCAGCGCCTAGCAAGAAAGACCGCGAGACCTGGGCCGCGGTTGGCGGCCCAGGTCTCGCGGCGAACTTTGGGCGCTAGGCGACGGTATTGCGGCCGAGTGCGCCAAATCTCATGCGCTCACAGCCCGCGGATTTCGCCTGCGGCCTGGGCGGTCTCCATAAGCTTCCAAGCGTAGCGCTCGAAGTTGTTCTTGAGGTGGTAGGTCTCGGCGATCTGGCGATGGATCGGCACCGCCAGGTCCAGCGGCTTGGTGATCGGCGTCCGTCCGCTGACGCGAGCAATGTAATAGCCGCGCGGGCCTTTCATGGGCTCCGAGATCGCGCCCACGGGCAGATCGAAGAACACACGGTCGGTCACGGTGCGGCCGTAGAGCAGCGAACGGAAGTCGTTTTCCAGCATGAATTGCTGCAGCTCGTTGCGCGTCTTGAGGCCGAACTTGCCCTTGAGGAACAGCCCGTGCTGGGGCTTGTTGCCGACTTCCGGCATGGGCGGATCCCAGAACTCGGAGTGCAGTTCCAGGGTTTGGGTCCAGTCCGCGCCGCCATCGAGCATCTTCTTGAGTTCCTCGGCGTGAACGCGCGCCAATTCCCAGCCGTTGTCTTTCCACACGGCTCGATCCCAATCGAAAGCCGAGCACAGGATGATCTCGCAATCGACCTTGCCGACGCCCGCGATCAAGTTCGTGGGGGCGATTTCCGCGTTGAGCTTTTCGTCGCTGGCCAGGTCCTCGGCGATCGACTTCTTGAACGAATCGCGCAGGACGGAATACTGGACGAAGGCCTCCAGCGAAGGCAGGCCCATGACTTGCAAGGACAGCATCTGGCTGTTGTTGAGCGCCTCGTTGAAGGGCTTGTCCTTGGAAAACTCGGCCTCCCAGGCCTCGCGCGAGAGCAGCAAGCCGCGTTTGGATAGATCGGCGCGCGCCAGCTCGGAAAGCACCAGAAATCGCTTGGCATCCGCCACCAAGTTTTCGTTCACGTGCGGAACGATCTTCTGCCACACGGTCTCGATCGGAATCGAAGTGGTCTCGACCTGCATCAAGACGCCGGGCTCGAGGCGCGCCGGATCCGTCTGCTGCTTGGAATAGTTGTTGAGCGCCTCGAGCACCCAACTGCGCAGCGTGTCCGTGAAAATGGGGTCATCCGGGGGGATATCGGGCAAATTCTGCTCGACCTGGCGCTTCTTGCGTGATTCGTAGCTTTGCTGCGCGTCGTCGACGAATCCCTGGCCGCCCTGTTGGCGCACGAGTTCACGGGTCAACTCGGGCCAGTCCGTGGGGTTCTCGGGAAAGAACAGCTTGTCGAACAGCATGGCCTGGCGCGCGGAGACCGTGTACAGGTCCACGCTCAAGAGCGCGCGCGAGACTTCGGTGTTGAAATCGAGCGTCGGGTATTTGAGCAAGAAGTCCGCCTTCTGCCGCTCCTGGCCGCGCTGGAACTCGGCTTCGTCGATCTGGTATTTGCTCAGGTCTTCGCCGGCGGCCTTGCGTCGATCCAGCTCTTGCTGAATCAGCACGTCGAAGCGCGCCAAATCGACCTGCTTGGATCCCAGCCCATGGCACAAGTAGCGCTGGATCTCGACGTCCGGGATGCGCGCGGCGCCCACGTACAGGGGCTGGCCGAACATGGACTTGGGCTCGCTCTCGCCAGCCGGGGTGGGCGCCTGTCGTGCGAAGGACAGGCTCAAGGACAAGACAAGACAAAGGGAGCTGGCGGTCATAAGCGCAGGGGTCGAAAGGAAGTCTGGCTCTCGCAGGCGAGCGGCGCCCGCGGGAAAAGGTCAATGGAGGGGACGAGGCATGGGGCCGGGGGCAAACAGGGTACGGCCAGGCACGCCAAGGAGTTAGGGGGCTCCTGAAGATCGGGCGCACCGGGCCGGCCCCGGGCCGCGGGTGCCGGGGCCAGGAGTGGCCTCGAATTATTGACGTAAACACAATGCGTGCATGGCTTTACGACACACGCAGCCGGCCATCCGGGGGCTTCGCCCGCGGACCGAATGTCCCGCGAGCGGGCGAACCAATATAGATTCAGATGCCAAGAGGAAGGAGCTTCCCGCATGCACGCGCCCCGCACCGTCGCCGCCAACTGTGAAATTCTTCACGCGCCCCACGAAATCGATCCGCGCGCGGTGCAGCGCGTCCACAACCAGCTATTCGAGTCGGGCGATCCGGACTACCACGGCTTTGCCATCACTCCGCTGGGCGCCGTGCTGTCCAACGCCGGCGGTAGCGTAGGGCAAGTTTCTTCAGCGGCGTTCTTGATCGATCGTTTGCAGTTCCGCGAAGAGCATTCCAGCTTGACCATCGAGGACTTCGCCAGTCGCGTGCGGCGCGTGGCCGAGTTGGTCAGTTCCCAATGTCAGGGACAGGGCCCCGGCCTGGTCCACGCCGGTATGGGAGTCACATTGCGCGCCTTGGTCAATCCGCGCGCGTTCCGCGACAGCCGCGAGTTCTTGCGCGACGCGGTGCTGCGCTTTGGAGAAGAGCTAGGCGAATTCGGACGCGCCCCGGGGCTGTTCGGGTTGCGCCTGGTGTTCCCGGGCTCGAGCGAACACCCCAGCACACACGCGCTGCGGATCGAGTCCTTCCAAAGTGACCCGCGATCGCTGTTCCTCGAGAATCAGGCTTCATTTCCGCTTACGATTGCCGAGCATGGTTGGGGGCAAGTCGAACAGAACATCCTCGAGGCCTACCGCTTCTTGGTGGAGCGCTCGATCGCTTTCGTGGCTTGCTTCGACGCCCGCCAGGAAACGCCGTGAGCTGCGCTCGCGAGCCGGCATGCGCCACCCGTGCGCGGAGCCCAGCTCGTTGGTGAGCGTGGGACTAGCAGGCAGCTTCGTGGCTGGATGGTTGCTGCTGGCCTGCGCGCAGCAAGCAGAGGCGCCGGAAGCGGGCTCGATTGCGGTTCCGGTCAAACCGAATTGGCCGGAGCTTGCGGTCCTGGCGGTGGATGATCGCGCCATTACGTCCGGGGAGGTCGACTTGGCCTCGAGCTGGATTGCGCGCGTCGAGCTGCGGCGCTCGGACTCGCATCTGCGGCGTCTAGCCGTATGCCAAATCAACATTCCGCGGGCCGTGGCAGCGGTGCGCTTTTCTGGCGAGCGCGAGCGAGCGCTGGCAGCAGCTCAAGCACGGTTGCAGGCGCTGCGTGAGGCGAAGCTTGCCGGCCCGCCGCTCCAGGACGGGGCGCTGTGCGAACGCGTCGAGGGCGGCTGGTCCGAGTTGGGCTTTGTGGTCTGGGGCAGCTTGCTGGACCTGCCGCGGGGCGAATGGTCGGAAATCCTCGAAGAACCCGGCCGTTTCGTGGTGGCCCGAACGCTCTCCCAGACCGAGGGGAACGTGCCGGCGGCCGCGAAGCTGGTGATCGACGCGTGCGTCTTTCCTTTCGCGCCGGCCGAGCTCACGACGCCCAATCTCGACCAACTCTTCGAAGAACACACACTCACGATCATCGACCCGGCCTGGGCGACGATCGTGCCCGAACTCCTTCAGTACCGAATGCGCGGAAAGGACGGCTAGTCATGCAGCATGCGACGATTTCCCGGCGAAACGGCCGACTGGCCCTGGCCTTCTTGGGCCTGTGCACGCTTTCAGGCCATGGGCGCTGCGCTTTCGCCGCAGCTCACGCCGGCGCACCGCGCACGCAGGAGCAGGCACGGCCGGCGCGCCTAGCGGCTTGGCCCGCGCTGGACGCCGAGTCCGCCAAAGGGCTCAAGATGGAAATCGAAAAGCTGCGCCGAGCCAGTTCTCCGGAAATGGCGAGTTCGGCCGACCAAGCCCTGCGCGCGGCTGGAGCAGGCGTGGTTCCCGAACTGCTGCCGGCGCTTGGCAAGGAAAAGAATCCTGAGGCGCTAGGGCGCATCGAAGCCACGCTGCAGGCGCTGACCGGGCCCGAGCACACGCTGCTGCTCGCCAAGGAATTCCAGCACAAGGCCGTCGAAGTGCGCACCTGGGTCTTGGAGCGCGCGGCCCAATTGCCCGACCCGGAACTGCTGGGGCCTGCCGAGCAGGCGCTGACGCGCGCGCGCGCGGCGAACGAGAAAGCCAAGGGCGACGATCGCGCACTGCGCCGCGAGTTGGAAGCCGCCAGCTTGTGCGCAACCGCCGCCGGGTCCCTGGCGGGCTTCGACGTGGTCGAAAAACTCGCCTGCGAGCAGTGGAATTCTCGCCGCGCCATACTGCGCACGGCTCTGACCGCCGTGCGCGGAAACCAAGCCGCCGAAAAGGCCAAGGCCGGCCTAGACAGTAAGGACCGCTCGCGCGTCGTTGGAGCGCTCAACGTATTGTCGGCCTGTGGTACCAAGGAGAACACGGGCTGGATCGCGCCCTTCTTGGACGATTCGGACAACTCGATCCGCGTGGCCGCCATCAACGCCTGCCGCGGCATCGTCGACGGACAAGGTCCGGTGGAAAACATGCCCGTGTTCGAGGCGGTGGAACTGGCTCAGAAATGGAAGGAGCGCATTCGACGATGAGCAGGCAGTGGACGAATGCGGCCCTGCCGTTCGCTCGGCTGCTGCTGGTGGCGGTGGCGCTCGGTACGCTCGGGCCCCGGGTTGTCGGACTTGGGGCGTTCGGTCTCGGGACGCTCGGCGAAGAAAAGCCCAATACGCCGGAGCAGTGCCCCTACTGCCGCGGCAATCCGGAGTTGATGGCCAAGGCGCAAATCGTGTCTCACGGCGGATTCGCTTTCGGAAAACTGGACACGCACGGTGTCGATGGCCTGCTGGCCACCTCCGACATTCGCTGGATCGAGACGCCGCATTTCGAAATCGGGTTCGCCCTGGGGTCGCACAAGGTAGAGGTCGAGGAGAAGACCAAGATCCGCGCCGAATTGACCGAGCTAGCGGCCGCGTTGCCTGAAGTCGTGCCGACGGTCAAGGTGCTCGATCCGTGGCTGCGCGCGCACCTGTACGCGCTGCGCTGCGAAAAGCTGTGGAAGCGCATGCTCGCGATCCTGCAAGTATCGGAAAGCGATTTTCCCGCGACGCCCTGGACCGAAGGCACCCAGATCATCGGCATGGGCCAGTACCTGGGGCAGTTCGGCAAGTTCGAGCTGCTGATCTTGCCGACGCAGTCCAGCCACTCGATGTACCTGCTCAACCAGTTCGGCTTGACCATCAAGAACACGCAGCGCTGGAACTTGATCCAACGCGACACGCTGTCGGTGACCATGCACGCGCAACAAGGCGACTTGCGCAAGGACGATGCCTTGCACGGGCACGTGGTTTTCAATTTAGGCATCAACCTGCTCGACGGATACCGGCACTACAGCTACGACACGCCGATTTGGATCCGAGAAGGCTTGGGCCACTTCCTCGAACGTGAGATCAACCCGCGCAACAACAGCTTCGATTCGTCCGAGGGCGGCATCGCGGAATTGACGCGCAAGTGGAAGTGGGAGCCCGAGGTCAAGAAGCTGGTGCTCAAGTCGCCTCCACGACTGGCGGAGGTCTTGGGGATCAAGGAGTACGCCGAGCTCACGCTGGATGACCACTTCGCGACCTGGTCGATGGTTTCTTACTTGATCGCCACGAACCCAGACGGCTTTGCCAAGTTCAACCGCTTGTTGCACGACAACGTGGACAGCAACGGCCTGCCGACCGGGGTGGGGCTCCTGGACTTGCACCGCGAGGCCTTCAAGGAATGCTTTGGCATGAGCTACCCCGAGTTCGACGCGGCTTGGACCACGTGGGTCCTGGCTGGGCACGGCGGCGATCCGCGCAAGGAAGAAAAAGAAGGCGGCACCCCGCCCGGCGTTCCGGTGGGTGGCGGCGGAGGCTAGAGCGGGTGCAAAAAAATGTCCCGTAGGCCCCGCCTGGAGGCCGCCCATGGGGCATAACTCTCGCTGACGCAACAGCTTGGAGAGGCCGGCTGGCCCTCGAGCGGGGCCCCTGTTTCCGGTGCCCGAGCGCGGCGCCGCCATCCCTCGGGCGGATCCATAGGGCATACTATTACGTGCTCGGCAGATTTGTCCGCTCGGCACAGGCGTACCCGGCTGTGCCTGGGACGCGCATTTCGCTAGCTGCGTTCCAAGCCCCACCTCGAATTCGCACCCCCTGACCGATGATCCAGCAGCGCAAGCGCCGCATCGTCCTGTTTTTGCCGCACCGGGCCGACCCAGCCCAGGGGGTGCGCGTTTCGGCAGATCTCACGCCGCTGGAATTGCTGCAGCTGGCAGCCATCCCCGACCGCGAAGGATATCCGGTCGAGATCATCGACGCGATGATCCACGACGACTACGAAGCGCGCTTGATGCAGGCGTGCGACGGCGCGCTGCTCCTGGCGAGCTCGTGCATCCTGGGCTACCAAGTAACCCACGGGGCGCAAATGGCGCGCAAGGTACGCGAGCGCTTCCCCAAACTGCCGATCTTGTGGGGCGGTTGGTTTCCCAGCGTGCAGCCGGAGTTGTACTTGCGCGAAGGCGTCGCGGACGCGGTCGGCCTCGGCCAAGGCGAACTCACTTTTTGGGACGCCGTGCAAGCGATCGACAACGGCACCGACCTGGCCGAAGTCGCCGGTTTGGTGGTCCTGCGCGACGGCAAACCGCACTATACGGCGCACCGCGCCGTGGTGGGTTTCGACCAGATCCCCGACGTGCCCTGGCATCTGCTCGACTTCGAGCGCTACGTCGATCGCCAGAACAACACTGGATCAAGCAAGATTCGCCACAAGTACCCCGATCCGTGGGGCATGAAACCCGGCACGCCGCTGCGCGGTTTCAGCTACTACTCCAGTTACGGCTGCCCGGAACCGTGCACCTTCTGCTGCTCGCCGATGGTCACCAACCGGCGCTGGAAGGCTTTGCCGGGCAAGTTGCTCGCCGAGCGCATCCTGGAGTGCCACGAACGCTTCAACTTCAACGTGCTGCGCTTCCAGGACGCCAATTTCGGCGTGGCTGAGAAGCGCTCGAACGAATTCTGCCAAGCCATCGTCGAAGCCGGTTCCCCCTTTTGGTGGAACGGCACCTACGAGATCGAGACCATCGCGCGCTACAAAGACTCGTCGCTCGACCTGATGGCGGATTCGAAACTGCACATGGCCGCTTTGGGCGCCGAAGCCGGCAGCCAGCAACAGCA
>JAKFYL010000209.1 GCA_021730845.1 Planctomycetota bacterium
CCGTAATACTGCTCACCCGAGCTGGGTTCCAAACTGGCCAGATAGGTGTTGCGCGCCAGGAACGGCAGATACATGAGGTCGTACCAGACCTTGGGCTCCAGGCGCTTGAGCAGGCGCAAGTAGATACGCCGCATGCGCAGTTGGTGAAACACGTCCCCGCCCAAGTTCTTCTCCTCCACTGCGCGCTCGAGCAGCAAGGACAGTTTCTTTTCCAAATCGTTTTGCTCCCAGGCGCGGCCCAGGGCCGTCAAGGCAAACGTGCGCTCGCCCGTGCTCTCGAGCAAGCCCAACTCCCGGCAACAAGTGAAGATGAAGGCCAGCAGTTCTTCGCAGGTCAGCTCGCGTCCCGGGTTGGGAATCAACTCTTGCTGGATCTTCTTCTCGGTCGTCTTGAAAATCTCTCCACGCTGCGTGAAGCGCACGTTGTGCTCGACGATGAAGCCCACGAAACGTGTGAGATTGGAAGCTAGGTCCACGCCCAAGGAGGCCTGGGAATGCGGTTGATCGGGGTCGCTGGGCACGGCCTCGCGCTTGAGCCACGCCAAGGTGACTTCGTTGAAAACGATCAGGCACTCATCGGCGGTTTGGATGCCGTAGTGCGACAAGTCCAGCACGTCCACGGTGCCCAGCAACGACTCCTGCAGCAGCTCGCGCCAGCGCGCTCCTTGCCACGGTTCTTCGGCCATGCCGGAGCGCTCGTAGAAAGCCCGCGGCAGAATGCCTCCGAATTCCAGCATGGTGCGCTCGAGCGTGCGCTTCAAACTCGCCGGCAAGCGCTCCAGACGCTGCATGCAAGCCGATTCGTCCGAGTACATCTTGTACATTTCGCGTAGGCGCGTGGGCGCAATGCGTTGCTTGCGCGCGGGATCGTCATAGTGCCTGTCCAGCCAGCCGCGCAAAGTCAGGACATCGAACACACCGCGGCGTTTGCTGCGCGCCTGGCGCAGGAGCGCGTCTCCGATCTCGGCTACGACGGCGTGGGCGCGCGCGCCGAAAGTCTTGAAGCGTCGATCGGGCCAAGACACGAGCCAGCCGTGGCGCACGAGCATGGCCAGTGCGGCGTCGAGCTCGTAACTGGACACGCGGGCCAGCTCCTTGCTCGCCACCAGGTCGGCCATCGCCAGGTGGTAGTCGCGCGCGGCCAAGTGGGCTTCGAGCACCGCGCGCAAGCGTTTTCCCAAAGCCTCCAGACGAGCGTCCAAGGTCTTGGGGTCTTGCATCAGGCGCTTGAGGCGCTGCTCTGCCTGGGCGGGCTCTGGAACCGGCGCGGAGGAAGCGGCCTGGGACCAGTAGCGATAGAGTTCGTCGAGCGTGTGGGGATCGGCGCTGGCGAGCAACGTCTGGATCCGCGGTCGCGCTCCGACGGCCTGCGGCTCGTGCGCGGTTGCCGCGGACTGGACTTCGAGTTGGTCGGCGCCGGATTGGCCCCCGGGGTGGACGAAAGCCTGAACCGCGGGAGAAGCCGCGGGCTGCACCGCGGGTTCGGCTGCCTGCTCCGCCGGGCCGGTGGGCTCCGTCTCGCCGGGCCTGTGCTCGGAGGTGCTCACGAAACTTCCTGCACTTGGCTGCCCTTGGCGTCGGTCACGAAACTGGCCGCATCGACGATTTGGTAGCTGTAGCCTTGCTCGGTCAAGAAGCGCTGGCGTTTCTCGGCAAAATCCTGGTCCTTGGTGGCTTCGGTGACCAGCGAATAAAACACCGCCGTCGCTCCATCGCTCTTGGGGCGCAGGATGCGTCCCAGGCGCTGGGCCTCTTCTTGGCGCGAACCGAAGGTGCCTGAAACCTGAATGGCAACGTTTGCTTCCGGCAGGTCGATGGCGAAGTTTCCGACCTTGGACACGATCAAAACCGGCAATTCGCCGCGGCGAAACTTGGCGTACAAGACTTCCCGTTCTGCGTTGGGGGTCTTGCCTGTGATCAGCGGCGCTCCCAAACCGCGTGCCAAGGCCGCCAGCTGGTCCAGGAACTGGCCGATCACCAGCACATGGGCACCTTTGTGGCGCGCGACGAGCGCCGCCGTCAGCGCCACCTTGGCCGGGTTTTCGGACGCGATGCGAAAGCGTAAGCGTGGGTCGCCCGACGTGTAACGCGGCCGGAAGGCGGCCTCCAGCGGTACGCGCACTTCGACGCAAATGGCGTGCGCGATGAAGCCTTGGGATTCGAGGATTTTCCAGGGCACTTCGAAGCGCTTGGGCCCGATCAAACAAAAGACTTCGTCCTCGCGGCCGTCTTCGCGCACCAGCGTCGCCGTCAACCCCAGGCGCCGTCGCGCTTGCAGGTCGGCTGTCACCCGGAACACGGGCGCGGGCAAGAGATGGACCTCGTCGTACACGACCAGGCCCCAGTTTTCGCGCGTGAACAGGTCGAAATGCTCGAACGGCCCGCTCTTGGCGCGGCGCCACGTGAGCATCTGGTACGTAGTGATGGTCACCGGCGCGACATGCTTGGAGTCTGCCGTGTAGGCCGCCACCTGGTCCTGTGCCAAGTGCGTCTTGTCGAGCAGCTCGCTGCGCCACTGGTTCACCGCCACGGTATTGGTGGTCAAGATCAAGGTCTTGCTGGCCACCAGACTCATGACTTGCAGACCCACCACGGTCTTGCCGGCGCCACACGGCAACACGATCACGCCGCTACCGCCCAGCACGCTGCCGCCGGCGTGGAAGGCGGCCGCGGCTTGCTGCTGGTACGCACGCAAGCCAAAGCGCCGACCTTGACGCGTCGTTTCCCGAAGCAGAATCTCCAGTGCGTCGCCGGGCAAATAGCCGCCACGGTCATCGACCGGATAGCCCAATTTGATCAAGGACTGCTTGATCGTGCCGCGCATCAGGCTCTGAACCCAGATCCTTCCGGCACTGTCGCGCTCGACCATGCGCCGGATCGATTCGTTGCCCAAGATGTCCTCTAGCGCGCTCTGGTCCCGGGAGACCAACTCGAAACGCGCTCCCTGGTCGCTTTCACAGCGCTCGATGCGAAACATGCCGTAGCGAGCGATCCAATCCTCGACTTGGGAGAGCACGCTTTGCGGCACGGGCATCATCGAGAATTCCCGCAGCGTGGCTGCGATGTGCGCCGCCGACAGCCCCAACGCCGCCGCGTTCCAGATCGAAACCGGAGTCAGGCGGTAGGTGTGCAAGTAGTCCGGACTCTTCTCCAGTTCCGCGAACTGCGCCAAGGCGTCGCGCGCGGCGGCAAAGCGCGGATGCTCCGCGGTTTGCGGCTGCCCGTTCGCGTCGCGCAGGGGCAGTCCGCGCTCGTCTACCAGTGCACAAACGGTCTGGAGCACCAGCGTGCGATCGCTTTGCACGATCAAAGGATTGGTGGGTAGTGCCGGCGCCTGGGCGTGCGCCTGGGCGTGCGCCTGGGCCTTGACGGCCGCGACGCCAGGCGCGGCTTGGCTAGCGCCCAGTTTGCCGGGCGTCTTGGAGCTCACGACAGGACCTCCTTGGCGCGCGCGGCGCTTTTGCGAGCGCCGGACTTGACTCCAAGACGTGTACCCGCACGCCGCTCTTTCGCCTCGTTCACGACCAGATACGGACCGGTCAAGGAACCTGGATCGCCGGCCAGCGCTTGCGGCGTGCCGACGCCCATCACGCGCCCACCTGCCTGCCCACCGGCGGGTCCTAATTCGATCAGCAAGTCGCAAGCAGACAAGAGCTGCGCGTGGTGCTCGATCACCAGCACGGCGTGCCCTTGATCCGCCAGACGCGCGAGCACCTTGGCCAGCGCGGCCACGTCGCAGGCGTGCAGTCCGGTCGTCGGCTCGTCGAGCACGAGCACCGCCGGCGAACCTTGGCGCGCGTTCAACAGTTCGCTCGCCAGCTTGACGCGCTGTGCTTCCCCGCCGGACAAGGTCGTGGAACTCTGACCGAGCGACAGATAGCCCAGGCCCACCTCGGCCAAGGATTCCAAGATCGTGTGCAGCGCCGGTTGGGCAGCGAATACCTCGCGGGCTTGGTCCACGGACAGCTCCAGGACCTGGGCGATGTTGTAGCCGGCAAAGCGCGCTTCCAGCACCGCCGGGCTGTAGCGCGATCCATGGCACTCCTCGCAAATCAGCCATACGTCGGCCAGGAAATGCATTTCGACTTGAATCGCGCCGCGACCTTCACAGGCCGGGCAGCGTCCGCGCGGCGAATTGAACGAAAAATGGCTGCTCGTCAGCCCGCGCATGCGCGCATCCGTCGTGCGCGCGAACAACTCGCGCAGCGGCTCCAGAAGTCCGGTGTAGGTGGCGGGCGTACTGGCCGGCGTGCGTCCCAGCGGCGCGGCATCCACGACCACCGTGCGCGGTACGAGCCCCGCCGCGGCACCCGAAAACTTGAGACTCGTCCAGCGCTCCCTGGGCGCTTCGCTCTGGAGTGCGGGCACGAGCACATCCAAGATCAGCGTGCTCTTGCCCGAACCCGAAGCGCCGCACACGCCCGTGAGTTGTCCAAAGGCGAATTCGATCGCGACGCCCTTGAGGTTGTTGAGGCGCGCTCCCTCGAGGCGCACGCGGCCGCGCTCGGCACGCGTCGGCACGCGCGGCAGGCGGTACTCGCCGCGCAACGCACGACCCGTGGGCGACTCGGGCACGCGTTCCACTTGCTGGGGCGTGCCTTGAGCGACGACTTGTCCTCCCAAGCGACCCGAACCGGGCCCGATGTCGAGCACGTGGTCCGCGCGCGCGATCACATGTTCGTCGTGCTCGACGACCAGCACGGTGTTGCCCAGGTCGCGCAGTTCCAGCAGCGCGTCGGTGAGCTTGCCCACGTCCGCGGGGTGCAACCCCACGGTGGGCTCGTCCAGGACGTAGCACACGCCCGTCAAGCGCGAGCCCAAACTGGCGGACAAGCGCACGCGCCGCGCTTCGCCGCCCGAGAGCGTGTGCGTGGCGCGGTCCATGGTCAGATAGCCCAGTCCCACGCGGTCTAGGAGCGCCAGGCGCGAAGACAATTCGGCGAGCACCGGCGCCAGCGCCTGCGACAGTCCCTGCTTCAGCTCCAATCCGCGCAGCCACGCCAAGGCTTCGGCCACCGAATCCGACAACACCTGGGGCATGCGCCGGCCGCCCAGGTGCACGGCGCGCGCCTCGGGCCGCAGACGTTCGCCGTTGCAGGCCTGGCAGCGTTCCTGGTCGCAGACGGCTTCCAGCTGCGCGGCCCACTCGGGGTCTTCGGCTTTGGCGTACCAAGCGTCGATGTGGCCGCAAAGCCCTGGCCAACCAGCTTGGAAGCGCTGTTCGATGTCCGCCGTGGCGTAGCTCTTTTCGATCTCGACTTCGTAGCTGGCCTGTGCTCCGGTTCCCTGCAGCACGAGCGCGCGCTGCGCCGCGGTGAAACGCGACAGCGGCTTGTTCAAATCGATCTTGTGCACGCGCGCCACCGTGCGCAGCAAGTGTTCGTAGAATCCTTGGCCCTTGACCAAATAGCGCCCCAGCTTGGGATGCAGCGCGCCTTCGAACAGGGTCTGGTTGGCGTCCACGATCAACTTGTCTTCGCTGGCACGGCGCACCAGCCCCAGACCGTCGCAGGTCGGGCAGGCACCGGCGTGCGTATTGAACGAGAAGTGGCGCGCTTCCAAGGCTTGTTCCAAGGCAAAACCGCATTGGGAACAAGCGCCCTTGGTGGAGTAAGCATGCCGCGCCGCGCTGGCGCCCGCGCCGGCTTCCACGCGCACGTCGATACGACCATCCGCTAGCGCCTGCGCTTGTTCGATGGCCTCCGCCAGGCGAGCACGCGTTGCCGCTCCAATTTCCAGTCGATCGACGACCAAATCGACGCCTTGTCCTGCCGCAGGCGCCTTGACCTTGCCGTCCAGGCGCTGCTCCACGTCACCGACCAGGATGCGCAAGAAGCCCGCCTTGCGCAGGCGTTCCACAGTGGCTTCGAAACTCGCCAAGCTGTGTTTGTCCGCGCTGCGCTCGGCGGCCCTGGTGCGCGCACGAGCAGCCTTGCTGGCGCCCGCCTGCGCAATGCGGCGCGCTGCCACGAGCGGCGCCAACACGAGCGCGCGCCGTCCACCCAGCTCGCGCACGATCTTGCGTGCCAGTGTGCCGGCGTCGCTGGACTCCAGCACTTCCAAGTGCTCGGGGCAGCAACGCGTGCCGGCGCGCGCAAACAAGACGCGCAGGTGATCGTGGATTTCGGTCGTGGTGGCAACTGTGGACCGCGGATGACCGCGCGAAGTCTGTGCTTCCACGGCCACACTGGGGCCCAGGCCGTCGATGCGATCGACGGCCGGCCGCGAGCGGTCCCCCAGGAACTGCCGCGCGTAGGTCGACAGCGATTCGACGAAACGCCGACGTCCCTCGGCGTGAATCGTGTCCAAGGCTAGCGAACTCTTGCCCGAGCCGCTGGGGCCGGTAATGACGGACAGGCGATCGCGCGGCAAGGACACGTCGAATCCGCGCAAGTTGTGCTGCCGGGCTCCGAACACGCGCAGCCAGGCTGCGCCCATGTCCGCTGACTTTGCGCGGCCGGGTCTAGCAGCCGCACGGCCAGGCGCCCTAGCCGGACGGTACTCGCCGCGCAGCGCCTTGCCCGTGGGCGTCTGGGCGTGCTTGCGCAGTTGCTCGGGCGTGCCCTCGGCCACGATCCGGCCACCGGCCGCGCCGCCCTCTGGGCCCAGTTCCAGCAAGTGATCGCAAGCCGTGAGCACCTCCAAGTTGTGCTCGATCACCAGCACGGTGTGCCCGCGCTCGACCAAGGTCTGCAGCGCGCCGACCAGGCGCGCGACGTCCTGGGCGTGCAGGCCCGTGGTCGGCTCGTCGAGCAAGTACAAGGTGTGTTCGCGCCGCTCTCGCGCCAGGTGCCACACGAGCTTGATGCGCTGCGCTTCGCCTCCCGACAGCGTGGTCGAAGGTTGGCCTAGCGTCAGGTAGGAAAGTCCGACCTGGTCCAGAACCCGCAGCGCGCGCACGATCTTCTTTTGATCCGCGAAGTGCACCAGCGCATCCTCGACCGTCATGGCGAGGACCTCGGCGATGTTCTTGCCCTTGAAACGCACGTCCAGCGTCGAGTCTTGGAAGCGGTGCCCGCCGCACTCCTCGCAGGGCACGGTCACGGGCGCCAGGAACTGCAGTTCCACCAGGCGCGCGCCGGCGCCGCCGCAGGCCGAGCAGCGTCCGCCTTCGACATTGAAGGAAAAGCGCGACTTGGAAAAGCCGCGCAGGCGCGCTTCGGGCAAGCTGGCGAACAAATCGCGCACGGGGGCCAGGACATCCGTGTACGTGGCCGGATTCGAGCGCGGCGTGCGCCCGATCGGCGCCGCATCGATCGACACGATGTCCTGCACATGCTCCAAACCCAGGATGCGGTCGTGTTCCAGGGGCAGGGCGGCTTCGCGGCCCAAATGACGCAGCACGGCCGGCATCAGGATGCGATTGATGAGCGTCGATTTCCCCGATCCGCTCACGCCGGCCACACCGATCAACGTGCCCAGGGGCAGCCGTGCGCGCACGTCCTTCAAGTGGAACGCGCGCGCGCCTTCGATGACCAGTTCGGCGCCGTTGCCCTTGCGGCGCTCGGGCGGCGCGGGCACAGCCAAGTCGCCGCGCAGGAAACGCCCGGTTGGCGAATCGGCGCGCGCAACCTCTTTGGGAGTGCCCTGGGCCACGATGCGACCGCCGCCGCGTCCCGCCAGCGGTCCCACGTCGACGATCCAATCGGCGGCGCGCAGCGTGGCCTCGTCGTGCTCGACCACGATCACCGAGTTGCCAGCGTCACGCAGGGCGCAAAGGGCCGACAGCATGGCTGCGTGGTCGCGCGCGTGCAGACCGATCGAGGGTTCGTCGAGCACGTAGAGCACGCCCTGCAGGCCGCCCGAAAGTTGCGCCGCCAAGCGGATGCGCTGGGCCTCTCCGCCCGAGAGTGTGTCGGCGCCGCGTGCCAGGCTCAAGTAGCCCAGCCCCACATCCAAAAGGAAATCGACGCGGCGCTCGATTTCCGTGAGCAGTTCGCGCGCGATGATGCGCTCGCTGTGCGTAAGTTCCAGGCCGGTCAAGCACGGCTTGAGTTCACTGATCGGCACGACCAGCAGCTCGCGCAAGGTCAGCACGCGCGCTTGGTGCCCCAGGCGCACGGCTAGGGCCGCCGTGTTCAGGCGCGTGCCGCCGCAGGCGCTGCAAACCTGCTCGGCGATGAACTTTTGGACCTCGCGCCGTCCGCCCAGCGAAGCTTTCTCGAGGGCCGGCAGAACGCCCGCAAATCGCCGCTGCCACTGCACCGAGCCTTGGGAGCGCTTGCCGTTCCATTCGAATTCGTCATCGAAGCGCTGCTCTCCGCTGCCGTGCAAAATCACTTTCTTGGCGGCGCGGCTGAGCGCTTTCCAGGGCGTGTCCAAATCGAAGGCGTGGGCCCGCGCCACTTGGGACAAGAAGTCGAAATCCACTTGCGGCCAGGCAAGCGCGCCGCCCGACTTGCGCGTCACTGCCAGGGCACCTTGGCGGATGCTGAGGGTTGCATCCTTGACCACCAGGGCCTCGCTGGCGCGCCGCGCCATTCCCAAACCGTCGCACTTGTGGCAGGCGCCGTGCGGCGAGTTGAACGAGAACAAACGCGGCTCCAAAGGCGGCAGCTCGGTCTTGCAAGACGGACAAGCGCGACTGGTCGAGAAGGTGCGTTCCCCCTTGGGGCCCTGCACGCGCACCTCGCCGGAGCCGAGTTCGAGCGCGGTCGCCAAACTCTCACGCAAGCGCGCGGCTTGCGCCGCGCCGATGGTGAAGCGATCGATGACCGCCTCGATGGAGTGGCGCTTGTAGCGGTCCAAGGCCGGAACCTCCTCCAGCCGCACGAGCGTGCCGTCGACCCGCGCGCGCACCAAGCCACGGCGCGTCAAGTCTTCGAAGACCGCCGTGTGTTCCCCTTTGCGATCGCGCACGATCGGCGAGAGGAGCACCAGCGCCTGGCCATCGAATTCCTGCAAGATGCGCTGCGCGATGCCCTCCGGCGTCTGGGCCGACAAGGCGATGTGGCAGCTCGGGCAATAAGGCACGGCGGCGCGCGCGAACAGGACGCGCAGGTGGTCATAGATTTCGGTCAGGGTTCCGACCGTGGAACGCGGCGAACTGGAGGCCGCCTTCTGGTCCACCGCGATGGCCGGCGCCAGGCCTTCGATCGACTCGACGTCGGGCTTTTCCATGCGCCCCAGGAACTGGCGCGCGTACGCCGAAAGCGTCTCCAAGAACCGCCGCTGCCCTTCGCGAAACAGCGTGTCGAAGGCTAGCGAACTCTTGCCCGACCCCGAAAGCCCGGTGATCGCCACCAAACGATACTTGGGCAGGTCCAGATCGATGCCCTGGAGGTTGTGCTCCCGCGCCCCGCGGATGCGGATCACCTCGGCAGACGAAGCGTCAGTGTGCTTTTGCGTGGGCACCCGGGAAACAAGCGTTGTAGGGGTGGTTTAGGCGATCGCCCATGGGGAGAGAGACCCAAAGCAAACGCCAGCGAGGGATGCCAGGCCTGCCACACAGGCCCCTGGCCAAGCCTGCATGCTAGCACGCTGGCCAAGTTCCGCGCCCAAGCCGAGCACGGACGGCCGCGGCCAGGGGCAAAGGCGCGGCGACGATCGTTCCCCCCCGCAGCCAATCCTCGCCGCCTTCGGCGTCGCTGACTTGACCGCCTGCCTCGCGCACCAAGAGGCCGCCGGCAGCCACGTCGTGCGGGGCTAGATGTTGTTCCCAGTAGGCGTCGAGCCGACCCGCTGCCACGTAGGCTAGATCCATCGCGGCCGAGCCCATGCGCCGTATGTCGCGCACTTCGTAAAAAAAACGCCCCAGAGCTTCGAGATTGTTGTGCTCGAGGTCGCCGCGCCGGTAGGGAAACCCTGTGGCCACGAGGCTCTCCGACAATCTGGTCGCGCCGGAGACGCACAGGCGCTGGTCTCCCAGCCAGGCGCCTTGACCGGCGATGGCTGTGAAGGTTTCGTCAAGCCGCGGCAAGTGCACGACGGCAACTTGGGGCGCGTGGCCGTGCCACAAGCCGATGGAAACCGCGAAGGTGGGCAGCCCGTGCAGGAAGTTGATCGTGCCATCCAGCGGGTCGACGAACCAACGCGGCGCGTCACTGGCGCGATCGGGAGCGGACTCCTCGGCCTCGATGGCGTGGCTGGGAAACTCGCGCCGCAAACGTGTCAGGATCAAAGCTTCGCTTTCCAGGTCTGCTTGCGTGACCAAATCGCGCGCAACGCTCTTGGAGCGCGCCATGGAACGATCGAGTTTGCCCCAATGCGCGAGCAAGAGTTCCCCAGCGCCCAGTGCGGCCGAGCGCGCCACAGCCAGACAGCGGCGCAAGTCTTCGCTAGCGCTGTTCATTTGGGGGCGCTGTTCATTCGGTGACGCCGGCCAAGCTGGCGCACAAGGCGTCCTGCATGGGCTTGAAGGCCGCGTCGTTGAGGCCGCTGATGGTGGGATAGTTGACGAGCACGGAAAACACGAATTGGCGCCCGCCGCTGGCCTGGACGATACCCGCGAGCGCGCTGGTGCCGTTGATGAAGCCGGTCTTGGCGTGCACTCGCCCGGCCAGTCCGGGAGTGCCCATGCGATCTTCGAGCGTGCCCTCCGCGCCACTGGTAGCCAAGGAATCCAGGTACATGCGGCTGCCGGCGACGTCCTCGCGCAAGACCGCGTCGAGCAGCGCCGCGATCTGGCGCGCACTGGCGCGGTTTTCCCGCGACAGTCCCGAGCCGTCGATCTGCACGAACCCGCGCGCCTGGACTCCCAGTTTTTCCAGAGCCCGCGCGCTGGCGCGCGCCGCGTCCGCGCGCGTGCCCTTGCCGAACACTTCGTGCCCCAGGCTCAAGAACAAGTGATCGGACACGCTGTTGTTCGAATGCGTGTTGATCGCCGCCAGGCCCGCGATGAACGGCGATTCCAAACTCGCCAGCGGCGTGCCCGCGGGCACGCCGCGTTGGCGCACGATCTTGCCGCGCACAGTGATCTGCCCCTTGCCCAAGGCTGCCTGCAACGTGCTTGCGAACAAGAGCACGGGATCGGGGTGGGCAAAGGAGTCGGTCCAGGAAGTCGCCCCTAGGGGAATGCTGCCGCGCACGCTGGCACTGGTGGCGCGCGCGAGCACGCGCAAATCCGTGCGCGAGGAGCGCGGGCCGGTGGTCACGGTGATGTTCTCTGGCAGGCCGTGGCCGCGCGGAAACAGTTGCACGGATGCCGGCGAACCTGCGCTCGCAGCGGGCCGAACCAGAGCGGTCAAGCAACCGCGGTTGGCCGAGAAACCGGCACTCAGCGCGCAGTATTCGGTCCAGTGTTGGCTAGGCTCCGGCCAACCGATGGGCACGGCGGGCGCTTCGAAGCTGCCCTCGTCGAGCACCAGGTCGCCGCGCACCTCGCTGAGCCCGTGCTGCTTGAGCCTCGCCACCAGCGGCGCGAGCAAGTGCTCCACTTCACCGCCGGCGGCTTGGTCATAGAGCGGATCTCCGCCGGCGCGCACGACCAAGTCGCCCTCGAGCACTCCGGCGTGCAGAGGACCGGTTGCTTCCACGACAGTCGTGTACTTCCAGTCCGGTCCCAGCAGCACGAGCGCCGCGGCCGTGGTCACCAACTTCATGTTGGAGGCCGGGCGCAGCGCTAGATCCACATTCCTGCCCCACTGCGACCCTGCGCCTAGGCCCAGTTCGCGCACGCACACTCCGACTTCGATCTCGCCGGGTTTGAACTTGCGTTTGGCCGCCTTTTGGGCCGCGTCCTGGCAATCGTCGAGGATCTGCGCCAGGCGCCGTTCCAGTCGCGCCCGTGCCTCGGCCGGCAGCCAACGCGGCGGTTGCGGGGCTAGCTCTGCCGCGGGCGCGTCCGGCGCATGGGGCGCGCTCGGCAAGCCGGCGGCGCCGCTCGCGCGCGAGCTTTTCTCTAGCGTGCGCCCAAGCCACCACCCGCCTGCGGACAGCAGCGCCGCAAGGCCCAGAAAACGCAGCCATGAGCCCAAGCTGCGCGGGGACTTTCGCCGGCTGGACGAGGACTTGGACTTTCTGGCCACGCGCTACGCCCCCACGGCCCTAGGCCCGGTAACCCTTGGGGTGCAGCACGAGGAATTTCCAAGCATCGGCCACGATGTCTTCCAGGCGGGCGCGCTCGGCGCGCCAACCCAGTTGCGCCAAGGCGCGCGCACCGGAGCCGACCAGCCGCGGCGGGTCGCCGGGGCGCCGCGCAGCGTCCGCGCTTTGAATCTTCTTGCCGGTCACGCGCCGCGCGACTTCGATGACCTCGCCCACGGAATA
This sequence comes from Planctomycetota bacterium, assembly GCA_021730845.1. Taxonomy (GTDB): domain Bacteria; phylum Planctomycetota; class UBA1135; order UBA1135; genus JAKFYL01. The sequence continues at coordinate 12,208 of JAKFYL010000209.1, forward strand.
GCCCTGACCCGTGCCGAGGTTTAGGAACAAGCGGTCCTGGCCGCGTTGCAACTGCTCCAGCGCCAAGAGGTGCGCGCGCGCCAAATCCTCTACGTGGATGTAGTCGCGGATGCAGGTGCCATCGGGCGTGTCATAGTCGCGCCCGAATACGCGAATCGACGCGCGCGTTCCGGCGGCGACTTGCAGAACCAGCGGGATGAGATGCGTTTCCGGTTCGTGCACCTCGCCTAGGCTGCCGTCTTGGGCGGCTCCCGCGGCGTTGAAGTAGCGCAGGGCGGCGAAGCGCAGGCCATAGGCGTGGGAGAAGTCCTCCATCATGTGTTCCATGTGGAGTTTGGTGCGCCCGTAGGGCGAAATCGGCGCCTGCGGATGGTCCTCGGTGATCGGGATTTCGTGCGGCACGCCGTAGGTGGCGCAGGTCGAGGAAAACACGATGTCACGGCATCCGGCCGCGCGCATTTCCTCGAGCAAGTTCCAGGTGCAGGCGACGTTGTTCCAATAGTAGGTCGACGGATCGCTCACCGATTCGCCCACGTAGGTCTTGGCCGCAAAGTGAATCACAGCGCACGGCCGGTGACGCGCGAACACGCCGGCCAGGAAAGCGCGATCGGCCAAGTCTCCCCGCTCCAGCGTCGCGCGCACGGCCTGTGCGTGGCCGGTCGTCAAGTTGTCGAGCACGACCACCGGCAGGCCGGCCTGCTCTAAGGCGCGCACGGTGATCGAACCGATGTAGCCCGCGCCGCCTACGACCAGAACCGGCCCCGTGATAGGAGCGCGCGGTGATGCCTGCTTGCCTGCCATAGCAGCGAGCGAGGATAGCTTGGCCATGGCCGCGTTCCAGCCCAAAGCACGGCTGGTTTTCCGGACCGGCCCAGCGTGCGCTATCCAGTGGCCTGAGCTTGGCGGCTCACGAAGAAGCGCACGAGCAAGAACTCGTCCTGGGCTTGGCCGTCGACCCACATGAACTCCGGCTCGCGCCCGTATACGACGAATCCCAGGCTGAGATAGAGTTCGAGGGCCGCTTTGTTGGCCGCGTTGACACCCAGCGTGACTTGGCGGAGCTCGAGCACGCGCTCCGCAAATTCAAGCGCCAGCGCCATGAGACCACGGCCAACACCCCGGCGCCGATGGGCTGGCGTCACGTACACACCCCAGATCAGCCCCTTGTGCGCGAGCTTGCGCTTTGCTTCGCGGCGCACTCCGGCCAGTCCGACTAGCTCCCGGCCGGCGAACGCCCCCATGACGGCAGACCCGCTCTTGCCCGACAAGCGCTCACGAACCTCGCTGGGACTGAAGCCGATTTCTTCCTCCAAGCTCGACGAGAAGGCGCTGGGCGTATCGCCCAAGGCAAACAGCCGCAGGCGCTCGAAGCTGCCGGCATCGTCGTGTGTCAGTTGGCGGTAAGAGAACATCAGTCCTTCATACCCATCAAGTTGGCGCACAGGAACAGGCACGTCGCCAAACTGGCCGCGGCCAGCAGAATCAGGCGCCGCTCCTTGACCTCGGCCTCGGCCATGTCTTTCTCCTCGGCGGCGGCCCAAAAGCGATCTTGCAACTTGCCGTGCAAGGCAAAGGCCGCGTCCAGCGCCTGTTTCTCGAATTCTCCGACCGCCGTGAAGGTCGCGTAGTCGAGCGTACCGGTGGCGGCTTCTCGCAACTGGTTGTACTGCTCGTTGACGGTCTTGAAATCGATGGCACCGGCGATGGCCAGCTCGCCCAGAATCGAGCGAAAGGGAAAACCCCGGTCCATGATGGCCAGCATGTACAGGTCGCCGATGATGCCCTTGTTGACGCTGCGGTCGGCGGGATTGAGCGCAAACAGCATGTTGCTCTGTACTTGCGCGTTGAAGTACGTGTGCTGGGCCGTGCGCAGGGTCTCCGTGCGCGTCTCGATGTCGCGCATTTCCTGCGTGCGCTCCTTGATGATGGAATCCGCGGCTTCGACGAAGAAGAACTGACCAATCGTGCCAAACAGCGACAGCAGCGTCGCCACGGTCAAGAGCATGCGCCGCGAGAGCCCGCGCTTCTTCGTGGCCGGCACGCTTGCGGCCGGTGCCTCAGCTTGGCTCATGCCCTGCCCCGCTCCCGGCCCCAGGAGCTGACGGGCCGCGCCGCGAAGGCAGGGCCTCTTGGGGCCGCTGCCAATATCCGCCGGACGGATCGTTGGAACATGCGCGAATCCTACTGTTCGCTGCGCCAAACCGCCTGCACCCACGCTGCCCCCACACGCACGGCGCGCGGATGGTATCGTGGCTCGTATGTACCGACACATTGGCCTAGCGCTGTTTCTTTTCGGCTCGGTTTCCTTTGCCCAGCAGCCCGCACTGGAGCAAGCCGGCGGCGCGCGCGAGCGCGTTCCCGTGCACCTGGTCCAGATCGATGTCAGCTCGCCTGCACAGGCGCGCGAGCTCTTGGCCCTGGACCTGGACTTGGTCGAAGGCTTGACGGCCGAAGGCGAGTTCCAAGCCGTCGCCGACGACACGGACGTGGAGCGCATTGCCAAGGCCGGTTTCTCGCCGCGCGTGGTGCAACGCGACTTGGAAGCGTTCTACGCCGCGCGTTTGGCGAGTCCCGCTTCGGCCCCGATCCTTGGTGCCTTCGGAGGCTGGCTCGTGCCGCCCTTCGCGCAAGGGTCCATGGGCGGCTACTACACCTTGGCCCAACTCCAGTCCGTGCTCGACCAGATGCGCGCCGCCTATCCAAGCCAGCTGGGACCGCGCACGAACTTTGGTTCGACCGTCGAAGGGCGACCCATGCAATGGCTGCGCCTGTCGGACAATCCGCTGCTCGACGAGAGCGAGCCCGAGGTGCGCATCGACGCGCTGCACCACGCGCGCGAGCCCGAAGGCATGCAGGCCACGCTGTGGTTCATGCTGTGGCTGCTGGAGTCCTACGCCACCGATCCGCTGGCCAAGTACCTGGTCGACAATCGCGAAATGTACTTCGTGCCGTGCGTCAATCCCGACGGCTACGCGTACAACCAACAGACCAGTCCGGGCGGCGGCGGCATGTGGCGCAAGAATCGCCGCAACAACGGCGGCGGCGTTTTCGGCGTCGATTTGAACCGCAACTACAACTGGAAATGGGGCTTCGACAACAGCGGATCGTCGCCCGACCCCAGTTCCGAAACCTATCGCGGGCCATCACCGGCCAGTGAACCCGAGATCCAGGCCATGCAAGCCTTCTTGGCGGCACGCCAATTCCAAACCACGCTCTCGGTGCACACCTACTCCAACTTGTGGATGTCGCCCTACGGCTACGACACCATCTTGCCGGCCAACAATGCCCTGTACAACGAGCTGAGCGGCTTGATGACGCAGGTGTCCGGCTACGTGTTCGGACCTATCTGGCAAGTGCTGTACACGGCCAATGGATCGACCGTGGACTACGACCACGATGTGCGCGGGTCCCTGGCTTGGACGCCTGAAATCGGCAGCGAGAACGACGGCTTTTGGCCGCTTCAGAACCGCATCATCCCGCTGGCCGAAGAAAACTTGGTCGGCATGCAGCGCGTGGCGCTTGCCGCCGGCGCGTGGGTACGCCAAGTTTCACTGGCAATCTCGGAAGTCGGCAACGGCGACACGTTCTACAGCCCTGGCGAACGCATGCGCGCGGTGCTGACGGTCAAGAACAGCGGCCGATTGGCGACTGGTTCGAGCGTGGCACTGCACCTAGTATCCAGCAGCCCCTTCGCCGTCGTGACCGTGCCTACGGTCAACCTCGGGGTCTTGGCTCCCGGAGCGCAAACGTCGAATCTCGCGGCGCCGCTCGAGCTTGAAGTTGCGGCCGGAACTCCCGGCGGCACGTTGATCCCCTTCCGCGTGCAGTTCATCTACGAGGGTTTTGCCCAGGAAAGCGAAGGCTCGATCGTGGTCGGCCAGCCGCGCTTGGTGCTCGTCGACGATGCGGAGTCGAATTGGGGCTGGAGCCTGGGTGCTCCCGGCGACACGGCCTCGGGCGGCTTGTGGACGCGCGGGAACCCGATTGGAACGAATTCCGGCGGGCAGCCGGCCAATCCCGAGGACGACGCCAGCGCGGCGCCGGGAGTCCAGTGCTTCGTCACCGGCAACGCCGGCGGCAGCGCGGGCAACGACGATGTCGACAACGGTTTCACGACCTTGCTCTCGCCCGTGTTCGATCTCTCGCATGTCGGCAGCGCCCAGCTGAGCTACTCGCGCTGGTACGCCGACCTGTCGGTGACCGACGATCCGTTCGTGATTTCCATTTCGAACAACGGCGGGTCGACCTGGGTCGACCTGGAACAGCTCGCGAACACGCAGAATTCTTGGATCGCGCCCACGTTCGACATCGCCGCGATCCTGCCTCAAACGGACACGATGCGTTTGCGCTTCCGGGCCGTGGACCAACCCAACAATTCCGTGGTCGAAGCGGCGGTCGACGAAATTCGCGTGCGCAGCTTCGCCTCCCAGCCGCGTCTGCTCGTGTACGGCACTCCAGCCCTGGGCGGCAACGTGCTTGTCAACGTCACGGGACCCGCGGGCGCGCACTACGCGCTGCATGGCACGCTGACGGATCCTGCGTCGGTGGGCTCCGGCTCGCCCCATGTTGGCACGCCCTTGTCGCGCACGCTGCTCGGCGGGACGCTGGGCGCCGACGGCAGCGCGCGCAAAGTGCTCACATTGCCCGCGAGCCCTTTGTACGCAGGCCGCAAATTGTTCTTCCGCGCCGGCGTCTCGGGCTCGGGCGGCGGATACACCAACTGGGACGAAGTGCAACTGCCGTAAGGACTTGGGGCCCTCAGGGGTTAGCGGGCCCAAAGTGTCCAACGGGCCCAAATGCCGCGGGCAGCCGCGCGTGCGGCGATTGAAACCAGCTAGCCAGCTGCCCATACTCTGCGCCCCGCTTGCGCGGGATTGTGCCGTTTCACTCCAGGACCCTTGCGTCCCATCCCAACCCTCCGTCATGCCCCTGGAATCTTTGTATCTAGGCAAGCAACGTCAGATCCCCGGCCTCAAGTGGCTCGCCTCCGGCAAGGTGCGAGATATCTACGAGATCGACGCCCAACGCCTGCTGTTCGTAACCAGCGATCGAGTCTCGGCCTTCGACGTGGTCATGAACGAAGGCATCCCGCACAAGGGCGAAGTGCTGACGAGCATCGCGGCCTGGTGGTTTCAGAACACCAAGGACGTGATCCCAAACCACCTGCTCTCGACCAATGTCGATGAGTTGACCACGGTGCCGGCGGAATGGAAGCGCGTGCTCGCGGGCCGCATCATGATCGTCCAGCGCTGCGTGCCCACCACGGTCGAATGGGTGGTGCGCGGCTACCTGGCGGGCTCGGGTTGGAAGGAGTACCAAAAGTCCAGCTCGATCTGCGGTGTGCCCTTGCCCGCCGGGCTCAAGCTTTCCTCGCGCCTGCCCCAGCCGATTCTCACCCCCACCACCAAGGACGCGCACCACGACTTGCCGCTCACGCGGGAACAGGCCATGCAGCGCGTTGGCAAGGACTTGTTCCTCGCCGCCGAGCACGCCAGCCTGGCGCTGTTCGAGCGCGGCAGCGAGGTTCTGGCCAAGCACGGCGTTCTGCTGGCCGACACCAAGTTCGAATTCGGTCTGGCCGACGGAAAAATGCTGCTGATCGACGAAGCCCTGACGCCCGACTCCTCGCGTTTTTGGCCCGCCCAGCATTGGCAACCTGGCAGCAATCCGCCTAGTTACGACAAACAGATCTTGCGCGACTGGCTCGAGACCACGGGTTGGGACAAGCATCCCCCGCCGCCCACGCTTGCGGCCAACGTGGTCGAGCGCACCCTGGCTCGCTACCTTGAATTCTGCAAACTCCTGACAGGCACAGCCCCCTCCCGCACGTGAGCATGAAACCCAAAGCCAAAACCCCCAGCAAGCTAGTTGCGATCTTGATGGGCTCGGACTCGGACTGGGAGCGACTCGCCCCGGCCGCGAAAAAGCTCACCGAGTTGGGTATCCCATTCCAAGCGCGCGTGCTTTCGGCGCACCGCACTCCTGCCCAGTTGGTGGCCTTCGTCGAAGCCGCGCCGGCAGCCAACATAGGAGTGTTCTTGTGCGCGGCCGGCGGCGCTGCGCACCTGGCCGGCGTGGTGGCCGCTCACACGGACCTGCCGGTCCTGGGCATCCCCATGGACAACCCGCCCTTGGGCGGTTTGGACGCGTTGCTCTCGACCGTTCAAATGCCCGGTGGAGTTCCGGTCGCGAGTCTGGGTGCCGGCGTCGGTGGACCGATCAACGCGGCCTTGATGGCTGCGCGCATCTTGGCCTTGTCGGACGAGCCCCTAGCCAAGCGCTTGGTCGAGTTCCGCCGCAACCAAGCACAGACCGTGCTGGCCAAGGATCAGGCGCTCCAGAAGAAGTTGGCGTAGCAGCGAGCCCCCCATGCCCCTAGCAACGCTAACCTGGATCGGCGATCGGCCCGGCCGCGTGCGCATGATCGATCAAACGCGCCTTCCGACCGAGCTGGTGCAACTAGAGATCGAGACCGTCGACCAAATGGTCGACGCGATCCGGCGACTGGCCGTGCGCGGAGCGCCCGCGATCGGCGTGGCCGCGGCCTTCGGCGTATTGCTCGGCATCCAAGCGCACTCGAAAAAGGAGGCCGCCGACGTGCTCGGTCGCACCCAGGAAATCGCCGCCACTTTGGCCAAGGCGCGGCCCACGGCCGTGAATTTGTTCTGGGCCCTGGACCGCATGGTGGCCCGAGCTACCGCGGAGTTCCAAGCAAAGCGCAGCGGCGAACGGATCGTGGCTGCGCTGTTCGACGAAGCTCAAACCATGTACCGCGAGGACCAGGAGACCTGTCGCAAGATCGGCGAACTGGGCGCGGCGCTGCTTCAGGACGGTCAGACCGTGCTAACGCATTGCAATGCCGGCGCTCTGGCCACGGTCGACTACGGCACGGCCTTGGCGCCGATCTACACGGCCAAATCCCAAGGCAAGCGCGTGGCCGTGTTCGCCGACGAAACCCGGCCGCTGCTCCAGGGCTCGCGCCTCACCGCCTGGGAACTGACGCAGGCGGGCGTAGATGTCACGTTGATCACCGACAACATGGCCGGTCGAGTCATGTTCGAGGGCAAGATCGACTCGGTGTTCGTCGGCGCCGACCGCATCGCGCGCAACGGCGACGTGTGCAACAAGATCGGTACCTACTCTGTGGCTGTGCTGGCCCGCGAACACGGCATCCCGTTCTACGTCTGCGCACCCATCTCGACTTTCGATGCCAAGCTCGAGCACGGCGGATTGATTCCGATCGAGGAACGATCGGATAGCGAAATCACGGAAGGTCTTGGCAGGCGCACGGCGCCCGCCAACCAAAAGGTCTACAACCCGGCTTTCGACGTGACGCCGGCGCGCCTAGTGAGCGCCATCGTGACGGAGCGCGGCGTGGTGCATCGTCCCAACATGGCCAAGATCGAAGCCCTGCTGGCGCTTCGGCCCGGCAAAAACTAGCCGCGGCCCATATTCGGGGCAGCGTGCGGCGCCGGCGCGAGAACACGCCCCGATTACTGGAAGCGCATGGGAATGCGCAGGAAATCCAGCGCCGGCGTGGGAGTCGCCGGCGTGAGGCCTTGATCCAGGGCATCGATATCGAACAAGACGTCGAAGCGGAAGAAGCGCAGCGCATTGGTGCCGCTCAAGGCGCTGATGTCCGACGTCGGAGCGCTGGCGGCCGATTCGTCGGGCAAGCCGTTGGCATTTTGCACCGTGCCTTGGAACGAAATCTGCACCCGCGCTGAGGCGGGCAAGGAATCCACGCTGTTGTTGGTGCTGATGCGGAAGAACGCCGGCCGCACCGCTACGAGGATGCCGCCGCCGGCCTGGAAAGTCGTCAGGGTGGGGCCGGCTGATTCGACCACGAACAGGAAGCTCTGCGCCGTCGCCTGGTAGCTCGCGCCCGCGATTTGGAAGCGTTTGAGATTGGTAGGGTTGGTCACCGAGGAAAGCTCGAGCACGAAACCCTTCATCAAGTGTGGATGGGCGGTGAAGTACCCGTTCGGTCCGCCCGTTCCCCCCGCCAGATCGGAAGCCTCGATTTCGAGTGTGAATCCGTCGGGCTTGATGTGCGGTAGCGCCGGAGCCGCGGCCAATACCCTGGGGCCGATCACGGGTGCCAGTGCGTTCACGACGCCACCGGTGGTTTCCACGTTGCCCGTGGCCGGGTCGATCCCGCCAAAGCTCAGTACCAAGTTCTTGTAGACCGGGTCATTGGGATCGAAACCGCCTTCGCCGATCGGAATCCACTCCGAGCGCGCCCGCGACAGGCTGCCAAAGGACGGAACCAAGCGCTTGGAGTTGCCCGTGCCTGAGTTGGGATAGCCGAACACCGTCGGCTTGGTGAGATCGCCGATGGTCTGGCCGACAGGCAAGATGATGTCCGGATCGACGGGGTCTAGGCCGCGCTGTGTGTGCATCTGAATGATGCCAGGTCCGCCGTCGCCGCCGGCTCCATCGATGTGTCCTGCGCATACCGTGGCCGGATACAGGTTGGCGGGACACGCGTCCTTCACGGGTGAGGTCTCGAGCTTGCCTAGGGTGCCCGTGAATGCACCTCCGAAATTCTCTTTGCCCGCTCCACCCTGGGCGCCATTGGCAAATACAGCTTGGGTGAGTGGGTTGCCTCCAGGGGTAGTCATCACGTCGATCGTGAACTGGGACAAGTCGATCTTGCCTGCCGTCTGGAGTATTACGTGGCCACCAGCCCCGCCC
>JAKFYL010000173.1 GCA_021730845.1 Planctomycetota bacterium
TGGCGGCAAAGGCGGCTTGGGCGGCTTGGGTGGTTTGGGTGGCTTGGGTGGCGGGAAGCCTTCCGAACCTGACCCCGTCGCCAAAGTCGGTTCCAACACGGATGTGGCTGTAACCGGAACCGAGAGCGAACCCACGATCATCGATGGAGACGTCACGCCCGGACCCAACAACAGCGTCCTGCAAACAGGTGTCGTGACCATCAATGGCGGCACGACTCCACGGACCGAACCCATCGAGCTGCCTCCTATCGAGGTGCCCGCAGACTATCCAAGCCAAGGGAGTGTTGCGGTCGAGGCCAATGCCACGGTCTTCTTGCCATCGGGCCAAGGCGCCTACAACGAAATCGTCGTCCCCGCGCGCGGGCGATTGGAAATCCACGGACCCATCGCCTTGACGGTGAACGACTTCAAGGTGCTCGCAGGTGGCGCACTGCACCTGGATGCGTCTTTGGGGCCGATCGAGATGTATGTGACCAACCAGCTGTGGGTCGCCCAGGGAGCAACACTGACCGCGGCCGAAACACCCAGCACACAGACCTCACTGTGGGTCGCGGCCAGTGAGTGGAATGACCGCAACGCCGACATGATTCTCGACCCGCCGGCTGACCTGAGGGCCACTGGCCAGTACTTCGGCACGATCTATGCGCCGCACAGCCCCTTGACGATCGTGTCCGGATTCGAAGTGTTCGGCGGGGTGATCGCGGACAGCTTGACCATCGAGAACATGGCCAAATTGCACTTCGACTTCGCCTTGACCAAGGAGACAGGTGAGACGCTCAGCGAGCCGAGCATGTTGACCTGGAAAATGGTCGAGTTGCCCGCGAATCCGCTGGTCAAACACAAGGCAAACGTCAAGGACCTCATGAAGCAATTGGGCATGGAACCGCCCTACGCTGCCGAAGCGCATGACACGGCCATGTATCACATCGCATTCATTGGCACGGATGGAGTCATCTACGCTTGGCACGGACTGGAGGCGAATTTCGACGACTCGAAAGTTCTAGTGGAAATTTGTTCCTACTACGACGGTCAGGCCAAACCCTTGGCTTGGCCCATGAGCCCTAAGTCGACGTTGGTCAAGTGAACGCCCAAGCGCACATGATTTCGCGTTCGATTTCGACCGGCAACGGGGCTTGCGTAGAACAAGGCTCCGCCAGCCGGCAGGGCTCGACTCAAGGCTGGGTGCGGAAATTTCGCCCTACGCGGCGGAGTTCTGCATCTCACATCGATACTCAGGCCAGACCCTCATGCATTCGACCCTCCGCTTCTCGAGCGAATCTGCCCGGCGTTCCTCGTCGGGAACCGTCATGTTCGCCGCCCTCGCCGTCGTTGTCACCGTAACCATGCTGGTTGCAGGTCTCATGCAGCTATCCACCTCGATGACGCGACAACAGATCGTGTCCGTCGACAACAAGCGCGCATTCTACATCGCGGAAGCTGGCCTGAGTGAAGCAATCTATGGCTTGCACCTCAACAAGACGGGCGCGGTTGGAACGAGCGCGCTGCCGGCCAGGTTTGGAGACGGGTACTTCTGGGTGGAGGCGGAGGATCAGGGCAACGGCCGGGTCAAGCTGGACAGCACGGGCATGGCCGGCGCGGGCCGATTCGCCTTGGCCGTGACGGTTGAGCGCAGCGCCGCGAAAGTGGGCTCTCTGGGGATTTTCGCCATGAGCGGGTTGAGCATCGATCGGGGTACCTACATCGACGGGTACAACTCGATTTTGGGCACCTACGCGCAGCAGGAAGCGCCCGCCAAGCCGAGCGGACTGTTCGGCGGCATGGGGAACCTGGGAAAACTGCAGGGGGCTCCGCCCGCTACGAGCGTACTGGCCAAAGTCGGCGCCAACGGAGAAGTCTCCATCACTGGCACGCAACTGGAACCGACGATCATCGAGGGCGATGTAACGCCCGGCCCCACGAGCAGCGTGCTGGCTTCCGGCTCCGTGACCATCCAAGGTGCCACGACTCCACGGGATCAGCCCATCGAATTGCCTGCGATCGAGGTGCCGGTTGGCTTTCCCAGCCAGGGGAGTCTTGCCGTGGCCGCCAACACGACCCAAGCCTTGCCTCAGGGGCAGGGATCATACGGCTCGATCTTTGTGTCTAGCGGCGCACGGCTCGAGCTGCTTGGACCCCTCGAGCTGACGGCTGGGGAGCTGCGCGTCGAAGCTGGCGGCGAACTGCACTTGAACGCGAGTTCGGGGCCGATCGACCTGTTCGTAACCCAGCGCCTGTGGATCGCCGAAGGGGCCACCATCTCCTCCGTGGAAACACCGAGCACCGAGACCTCCCTGCTGGTTTCGGCTAGTGAGTGGAGCGATCGCAACGGGGACCTGCTCCCCGACCCGCCGGCAGACCTGCGCGCCACTGGGCAATTCTTCGGGACGATCTACGCACCCCACAGCCCGTTGACGATCGTTTCGGGTTTCGAGGTGTTCGGGGGCGTGATCGCCGAGCAGTTGACCATCGAAAATACGGCCAAACTGCACTTCGACTTCGCGTTGACTACGGACATAGGTGAAGACGTGGATGCCCCCACGATGCTCTCCTGGAAGATCGTCGAGTTGCCGGACAACCAATTCGTCAAACACAAGCATGACCCCAAGGGACTATTCGAGTCCCTGGGAATACTCACGCCGAAAGCAGCTTTGGCCCATGATGTCGTCTTGTTCCACATCGCTTACCTGGATTTCAACGACAAGGTCTACGTGTGGCACGGTCTCGAATCCAGCTTTGATCGAAGCAAGATCAAGCTCGAAATCGCCTCCTACACGGACGGTGAGCCAATCCCCTTCTTGTGGCCGATCGGGGCCCTTGCCGCTAAGGTCAAGTGAGACCTGCGCACCACTGAGCTTACTAGCGAAAGCAACGCACATCATGCCCATGAACGCATCAGATCGAAGCCCTAGGCCCGCTGGCGCCTCCAGCCGCTGTGCGCCGTTCCCTCGACAACCGGATCTGCCTTGTGGCACTCGCGAGCAACGGCGCGGGCTGAATCGAATCTCTCGCGCGAGCGCTTTGGCGCTGCTCGTCGTGTGCCTCCAGGGTCAGTTGCACGCGCAAGACCCCAACGCGGCTATCGAACAGTATTCATTCGCCTCGAACCCCGAACAAGTCGCCGAGTTGCAGGCGTTGCTCAGGTCGGGCCAATTGACGGGCTACGAGCGTTTGGTCGGAAAGATCGGCGATGGCGCGATTCCGATCGTCTTGCAGGCCCTCCTGGCGCAGGACGTCGCGGAGAGCGCTCAGCGTCGCCAAATCATCCAGGGCCTGCGCTTGGCGCGCAAGAGTGCCCTGTCCCAGGCGTTGGAAGCATGGTTGACACCCTTGCACGGGCTGGAATACCGCTTCGTGGTGTTGGAAGTACTAGCGGAAATCGGCGCAGGCAAGGACCTAAGCCTCGCACTCCGCGCCGCGACGCCCCCTAGGCCCGATTTCGACGTGGACCCCGGCTTGTGCGTGGCGCTCAGTGGGACGATCAACGGGATTCTCGGGCGTGATCGCAGCGGCTTCAAGATCGTCATGGCGATCTATTCCGAGGCGCGTGCGGAATTGAAGGTCCCGATCATCACTGGCGTGAGTGCCGCAGGCGGAGAAGGCGCACTCGAAGTCCTCGCGGGAATCCTGGGAAAGTCTCCGGAAGCAGCGACGTTGGTCGTCACGCACATTGGGCGCGTTGCGGATCGTTTGGAGTTTCCCCCCAAGAACTGGATCGCGGAGATCGTTGCGCTCGGGCTGGATGCGCCGGACTGGGGGCTGCGACGGGAGACGATATTGACTCTCGGGCGCCTCGAAGATGCCGCCTGCGTTCCCAAACTCGTTGCGCTCATGAGCGCGGAAGAGGAGCCCGTGCGAAGCGCGGCCGGCTGGGCCTTGCGGCGCATCACTGCCCTGTCTTTTCCGTCGGACCACCGCACATGGTCGTCCTGGCTCGAGCTCGAGCAGAAGTGGTGGAGTGGCGAGGCGGGGCATGCCTTCTTCTGTCTTCAATCCGACGATGAAGCCGTCGTCGTTCGGGCCATCGAAGACATTGCCTCCCACCGGTTGGACCGCCACGAACTGGCTCGGGAGCTGTCGTTGCCCCTGGCCCACAAGGGGCCTGGAGTGCAACAGGCTCAGATCCAAGCGCTGCGCGGCATGGGTTCGGAATTCGGTCGTGCGCGCCTGCTCGAGGGCCTGGATTCGCCCCACGATGCGGTTCAGGTCGCAGCCTGGCGGGGACTGAAAGAAATCACGCGGAAAGACCTTCCGAGAGATCCCCGAGCCTGGCAAGCGGCGCTGCGCTGAACCGTCTCAAGAACGCATTCTCCGGCTGCCGATTCCTTCCCTAGGCGCGGACTTCTCCCAGCCGCCCCAGCCCCACCATGCGCGAAAAAAGACGCAAACTTCGACTGGTTCTGCCCAGGATCCAGATCCGCCTCATGCTCGCGTTCGGCGGCATCACTGTGCTGGCGCTGCTGCTTCAGCATTTGCTGTTCCTGCGCGTACTTTCGGATCTGATCGCCGGAGTACAAGACGACGGCGGAACCCTGGTCCAGGACATGCACACGATTTCCTGGCGGCTCCTAGCTGGGGCGTTTGGACTGCTCTTGCCCATTGTGATCCTGGTTGGGATTGCAGTCACCCATCGCTGGTGCGGGCCTTTGTACCGCATGCAACAGTTTCTGCGCGCGACCGACCAGGGCCAACGACCGCAGGACTGTCAGTTGCGCAACGGCGACGAGTTGAAGGAATTCTGCGATCTGATCAATCGCACGACTCGCGTGCTTCGCAGCCAACAGGAGATCGCGCCGTCGGTCGATCCTACCGCGACGCGTTCGGCCGCCTGAGCTTTCGGGAAGCGTCTGAGAGGTTCCCCGATAGACCATGAATCTGCGTTCCAGGATAGCTGTCACCCTCGGGGTGGTTGTCGCCGCATATGCGGTCCTGGATCACATGGTGCAACGCGTAGCCCTCCGGCCGAGTTTCGAGGCCTTGGAGTCCAACGCGGCGGCCGAGGACTTGGACCGTGGGGTGCGCGCGATTCACGGAGAAATCGTGGCCATCGACCAGCGTTGCCGAGCGGCGGCTGATGCGGACGAAGTTCTGCAGCTCGTGTCCCAAGCGACAAGCGGCTCGGGCACCCTGGGCGGCTTGGAGGATCCGCTGCGCAATCTAGGTTGCGAGCTGATCTTGATCGCGAACAGAGCGGGCAAGGTGTTGCACCGCGTGCAGATTCGTCGCGACTCGAATGTGCCGTTTTCGCTGGAGGAATTGCCGAACGTCACCCACTTGGACCCCAGTCACTCGTGGCTGGTCGGAGAGAACGCGCCGCGCGGGAAGGACAGTCTGCGGGGTTACTCCACGGGTATCGCTCTGACGGAGCACGGACCACTGCTCTTGGCTTCACGGCCGGTTCTGCCCACACCCGACTCGCAGGACGTGCTCGGATCCGTGGTCTTGGGCAAGTTTCTGGATCAAGAGTTGATCGCGGACTTGGGGCGCAAGGCGCGCATTCGGTTGTTCCTGTGGCCTTTGACGGATCCAGAGTTGCCGCCCCAGGACCGCGCCTTGGTGGATTCGATCACGGCTTCCGAAGACTACGTCGTTCGCGCCGGCGACGATTCCATCCTGCGTGTGTACACGACGCTGAACGACCTTCGCAAGTCGCCGGCCTTGCTACTACGCGTGGACGTGCCTCGGGAAATCACCGCTCAGAGCGACATGGCCATTCGCTATGGGTTCTTCTCGACTCTGGCTTCGGGCCTGTTGTTGTTGGTGGTCCTGGTGGCTTTGCTCCAGCGGATCGTGCTCAATCCCATTGCGACTTTGACCGAGCATGCCGTGAACATCGCGCGCAGCGAAGACACGACGGGACAACTGGGTTTTTCGCGCCGAGACGAGATCGGCATCTTGTCGCGCGAATTCGATTCCATGATCGGCAAACTGGCACAATCGCGTTTGCAGGTCGTGGATGCCGCCCGTGCGGCCGGCAAGTCCGAGATCGCTACCGGAATTCTGCACAACGTTGGAAACGTCCTGAACAGTGTCAACGTTTCCATTGCCATGGTTTCGGAACGAGTTCGAGACTCCAAGGTCGAGAAGCTCGATCGCGTGGTCAAGCTGTTGGAGGATCACAAAGACGAATTGGGGACGTTCTTGACCTCGGACGCGCGCGGCAAACACGTCACGCCGTACTTGATCGAGCTATCCAAGCTGATGCTGGTTGACCACGAGGAGATTCGCCGAGAGGTTTCGGGACTGCAGGGCGGAATCGACCACATCCGCGAACTCGTCACCTCCCAGCAATCCTATGCGGGCCTAACGGGCCCCAAGGATCCAATCAAGCTCGCTACGCTGGTCGAGGATGCGCTGCGCATCAGTCGCCAGGCGGGCGGTTTGGGAGATTCGGTGGAAATCGTGCGCCGCTTCGAAGAGGTGCCCTCGATTCGTGTCGAGCGTCACAAGGTCACCGAGATCTTGATCAACTTGATCAAGAATGCGATCGAGGCTACACGCATCGGTGCCGCCAGGGACCCGCGCGTGTCCTTGGAGATCAAGCGCGTCGCTCCGGACCGGGTGTGCGTCGCCGTCAGCGACAACGGCATGGGGATTGCCCCCGAAAACCTGACGCGCATATTCACCCATGGGTTCACTACCAAGCCCAAGGGACATGGATTTGGATTGCACGCCTCCGCCAACGCGGCCACGGAGCTCGACGGTTCTCTGACCGTCAAGAGCGATGGATTGGGCCAAGGCGCGACGTTCGAACTCGAACTCCCCCTGGGCTCTCAGGAGGAACGCGCGTGAGTGCTCAGTCCCAATCCGTTCACCGCATTTTGCTCGTGGACGACAATCGCGATATCCACGCAGACTTCCGCAAAGTGCTTGGGGGGGCGGCGCAAATCACGGAGAGCTTCCGCAGCCTGGAAGCGGCCCTGTTCGAAGATCGCTCGTCGTCCAAGCAGGAATCCGGGGCCTGCGAGTACGAATTGGACTCCGCCTACCAGGGTCAAGAGGCCCTGCACGCGCTCCAGCGCGCGAA
The DNA here is from genome assembly GCA_021730845.1 of Planctomycetota bacterium. Lineage (GTDB taxonomy): Bacteria > Planctomycetota > UBA1135 > UBA1135 > JAKFYL01. The sequence goes on from JAKFYL010000173.1 coordinate 7,025, forward strand.
AGCCGAGGGGCGTCCGTACTCGATGGCCTTCGTGGACGTGCGCATGCCCCCGGGCTGGGACGGCATCGAAACGATCTCACGGCTGTGGAAGGAGGACCCGGATCTGCAGTGCGTGGTGTGCACGGCTTTCTCGGATTATTCCTGGTCCGAGATGATCTCCGTCTTGGGCAGAACCGATCAATTGCTGATCCTGAAGAAGCCCTTCGAGCCCATCGAAGTGTGCCAATTGGCCAACGCCTTGACACGCAAGTGGTCGTCGGTGCAGCGCGAGCGATCGCATCTGCAGCTCGCGAAACGCGCTGAGCAGGAAACGCGATCCTACGCCGTGTCCTTGGCGACACTCAATCGCGCACTGAGTGCTGCGGCAGCCTCGGCTCAGGCTTCCTCGCGGGCCAAGACCGGAATCCTGGTCAACATGGCCCGCGAAGTGTTGGCGCCGATGTCGGTTGTGCTGGGGGACAACCAAGCGCTGGCTTTGGACCGCGAAGGGCTGGAACGCATGCTCCGAATCTGTGGGGAGCGTGGAGAACTCGGGCGCCTGGTCGAGGACATGCGCGATTTGGCCGATCTGGAAGCCTCCGAAATCGAACTCCAAAGCCTGACGTTCAGTCCCCGCGAGCTGATCGAAACTTGCGCCGCGGCCCACCTGGCCGATGCACGTGCCAAGCACCTTACTTTGGAATGCCATGTCCACGACAGTGTGCCGGAACAGGTGCGCGCCGATCCGCAGCGATTGCGTCGAGCACTGCAGCACCTGCTGCGCAATGCCGTCGATCACACGGTGCAAGGCGGCGTGCGCGTGGAAGCGTCCGCGCGGGTAGGGGCTACCTGGAAAGAGGTGATGCTCAGCATCCGAGTGCGGGACTCCGGTTGTGGTCTGTCTCACGAGAAGTTGACGCGCGTGTTCGAGCCCTTCGCGAGCTTAGGGGAAGGCAAGCGCCGCGGCATCGGCCTGGGTCTGTGCATCACCAGGCGCGTGGCTCAGTGCATGGGCGGAGGTCTCGAGGTCGAGAGCCAGCCGAACGTGGGCAGTTCGTTCAGCTTGAACGTGCCCTGCGCCATCGCATCCGCAATGGGCGAGAGTATCGAGTAGCGGGAATGGTCGGGTGGCCGCGACCCCAGCCCACGGGACGCGCCCCGGGTCGCAGCGCGTCCAGAGCCATCGATTGCTAGGATGCGCGGATGTTCCCGGGATTGGCCGCCGTATGTGTCTGCTTGTTCTGCGTCCCACGCAGCTTGCTCGAGAGCCAACCACCAGCTCATGGCTCGATGGGGAGCCTGGCAGTGCAGGACCCCAATCCGGTTCAGGTGTTTCTAGAGGCCGTCCAGAAACATAGGGACGACTTGGAAATCGAGCGCATCGCCCAAGTTGCGGCCCTGCGCACGCGCGAAGCCGCGCTAGCTCTCGTCGAAGCCTTTGACACGTTGGGCAACCTGGCCTTGCGCCTGGAGATTTTGCGCGAACTCGCCAATTTCGATGGTGTGGCATCCGCCGAGCAACCCGCACTCGAAGCTCTGGCCGAAGCAGCCACAATGAGTTCCGAGGAAGAGGTGTCGTCGCTGGCCGTGGATTTGCTGGCGGAGTGCCCCCGGTTGGGGCGCCACTTTCTGGAGCGTATCGTGCAGTCCAATGCTCTAGGACTCGTGCGCGAACGTGCCCTGCGCAGGCATATTGAGGGCGCCACGGACAAGGACCAGGCCTTCTACCGCTCCGTGTTCACAGTGGATCTCAAAGCCAGGGAGCGCGCCTCCAAGTCCGCGCAAAGGGCCAGCAAGGCTGCTCCCAAGGTGCCGTACGTCGCCATTTCGACGGCGTTGCGCGAGTTGGCCTTGGAACAACTGGCGCCCAAGCTGGCGGTCAACGAGTTGATCGAGCTGGCGCGGGAAAAGGAGCGCGACCCAACCGACCTGCGCAAGGACGGCATTCGTCGTATTGCGCTGCTCGAGCTGCGGAGCCGCGGTGCAAGCAAGGCGCGCGACGTGGCCTTGCAGGTGTTCGAGGACAAGACCGAAAAGGCCCACAACCGAGCACTGGCCGCGGAAATGCTGGTGGCCTTCGACGGCCCCAAAGTGGCCTCGCGTTTGATCGAAGAGGGCTTGAAGGACCCATCCGTGGTTCCGATCGAGCTGCGCGCGACCATGGCTGACTTGCTCGCGGGCATGGATGACAAGGCGCTGGCCGCCAAGCTCTGGAAGTTGCTCGAGAAGGCTAGCCCCAAGGAGCAGGAATTCCTGCTGCGCGCGCTTGGCAAAGCGCCGCATGCCAAACTCGACGAGCGCTTGATCGAGATGCTGAAGTCGAGCGATCTTGGATCGCAGCGTGCGGCCTTGGACGCGGTCCAAGCTCGTCGCCTTGCCGGAGCAGTCGAACCCGCGCTCGAATTGGCGCGCAGTTCCAAGGACGAAGCCCTGTCGGCGCGCGCCTTGGATTGCGTCGCCGGCATCCTGGAGCCCGGCGCGGGACGTACCGAACTTTTGCTCGAGTTCGCGAAGAGCGAGCGTGAGCAAGTGTGCCACGCGGCCTTGGAGCATCTGCTGAACTCAGCAGCCAGCGACCATGAAGAGGTCTTCTTGCGCGCACTCGCGTCTCCCTCCTGGTCTGTTCGCAGCGTGGCTCTGGAAGCCCTGGTGCAAGTGCGCACGAAGGCCGCCGTGGGCGCCATCATCGCGCGCCTGGATCAAGAAAGTGGGCTGATGAAAAAACGCTGCGCACAGGCCCTGTGGCAGCTCACAGGTCAGCCGCTGCGCTCGAACGCCACGGCCTGGAAAGCTTGGTGGAAGGACGCCGAAGCGACGTTCGTTGCCCCGGATCCCGCGGAAATTGCCCGCTTGGCCGCTCAAGCAACGCAACGCCTCCAGAGCCAGTCGACCAAAGCGTCCAAGTTCTTCGGAGTCACCTTGGATTCGACGCGGGTCATTTTCATCGTCGATATCTCCGGATCGATGAACGAGCAGCTACCCCCAAAATTCGTCGGGGAGGAAGGGGCGGTGCGTTTCGAGGTGGCGAAGCAGCAACTGCTGCAGGCCATCGACGGGCTGGATGCTTCGGCGCTGTTCAATATTTTGGTTTTCTCCGACGGAGTTCGCGCCTGGAGCCCGGAGCGGATCGCGTCGGCCGATGAAGCACAACGCGAAGCAGCCAAGGACTTCGTCAAGGGGCTGGCACCCCTTGGAGGAACCAACGTCTACGGCGCCCTGCAGGCCGCCTTTCTCGACCCCGACGTGGACACGATCGTGATGTTGTCCGACGGCATGCCCTCGACTGGACAAGTCGTCGACGAGCGGACCATTCGCGAGCATGTGGCGCAGTGGAACCTGCACCGCGGAGTCGTGGTGCATACCGTTGCAGTTGGCGAGCGCTTGCGCCTGATGGAATGGCTGGCGCTCGATTCGAACGGGACTCACGTCCTGTACGAGTGATGCCGCTTTCCGAGCGCCAATCGCGTTGAAGACGTTAGTACGCCTGGCACTTTCCGTAGCCATTGCGGCTGCCTTGCTGTACGCGCTGGCGCGCTGGGGGGGCGTGCGCTGGCAGGACTGTTGGGACGCAGTGCGTCGACTCTCGGTAGCGACTTTCCTGCTCGCCATGGCGATCCACGTGGGGATCTACCTGCTGCGCGCGCAGCGCTTTCGAATCCTCATCGGTGCACCTCAGCGTCCGGGGCTTTTCCCGACCTTGTGGGCATCCTCGGCGCACAACATGGCGGCCTATGTCATGCCGGCCAAGACCGGCGAAGCCACGCTGGTGCTGTACCTGAAAGCCAGTTGCGGAGTGCCTGCCGTGCAGGGCGTGGCCTCACTGCTCGTTTCGCGCTTGCTCGACGTGGCCACGATGACGGGGGCCTGCGCCGCGACCGCCGCGTACTTGGTATGGACGGGACGCTGGACAGGATCGGGCTGGTTGGCACTGGCCTGCAGCTTGGGGCTCGCCTTGGCGAGCAGTTTGGGATTCCTGCTCGCGTTCCAAGGCCCCAAGCTGGTGCGAGCGGCCCAGGCGCTGGTCTTGCGAATTCTCCGGCCTGGGCCTTGGCGCAAGAAGATCGAGGAATTTGGGGCGCGGCTGATGCAGGCCCTCGAGGTGCCTGCACGAAGCGAGCGCCGACAGGCGACGTTGCTCTCGCTGGGCATTTGGTTGGGCATCTTTCTTTTCTACACCGTACTTGCTCGCGGAGTGGGCGTGCCCGACCACGTGGGTTTCATCGAATCCGTGTTCGGTTCCGGCGCCGCGGTGCTGTCCAACTTGTTGCCGATCAACCCCTTCGCGGGCCTGGGCACCCAAGAAGCGGGCTGGGTGCTGGGGTTTGCGCTGGTCGGCGTGCCCAAGGAGGCCAGCTTCCCAACCGGGCTGGCGGTACACCTCATCCAATTGCTCGACACCGTGCTGCTGGGCGTGCTGGGGCACTTCCTGATGGGACTGACGCGGTCCCAGGCAGCGCCTCCGAAGCATGAGCGGCGGTCCTGAGGTAGTCTGCATGATCCCCACCGTGTCCGCGCAGAACGCCCAAGCACAAATCGAGCTGCACCGCGCCTTGGCGCCGCGCTATGCCTATCGCTACAGCCTTCCGTTCTCGCGCATGTTTCAGGACGACTGGCACGCGGAGATGCTGTCCTACTTGCCGCAGGAAGCCCGGCGCGTGCTCGACCTGGGATGCGGAACGGGTTTCTTTCTCGCTGAGCTGGAGCGGCTCAGGCCCGGAGCCGTGGGATTGGACATCAGCCACGCCATGTTGCGCGTCAGCGAGCAATACGTTCCTGGCGCCCGCCTGGTAACAGCCGACGCCGAGCGCTTGCCCTTTCGCGAGCAGAGTTTCGACGGAATCTTCTGCAAAGGCAGCCTGCACCACACCCGCGACCACTTGAAGTTCTTGATCAACTGCCGCAAGGCTCTGAGCGCGCGCGGAGTGCTGATCATGAGCGAGCCCTGCAACGACAATCCCCTGATTCGTTTCGCGCGCTGGGCTATGTACACGGTGAGCCCGCACTTCGACACGGGCGACAAAGGCTTCACGAAGGCCGGCATTACCGACTTGTGCGTACGCGCCGGCTTCGAAGTGATCGAATGCCGGCGTTACGGCGGCTTGGGCTACGTTTTCGGCGGCTTTCCCGACCACTTGGGCTTGCTCAAGTACATCCCGGGCAACGTCGCGATCATGCGTCTCATGCTGCGCTTCGACCGCTGGATGGTCCGGATCCCCTTGCTGCGCATGCTCGCCTTTCAGGTCTCGATCGCCTGCCGGCCCCAAGCCGGGGCTTCCTAGCTGCCCCTGATTCGCAGCTACGCGCACGCATGCTCGCCCGTCGGATCGCAAGCCGGGGCCTGCTCTAGGCCCTGCCGGGGGCCGGGAAATGTTTTGCAGTACCGAGACGTTACCGCGCCGGCGCAAATTACTACTTGGGCGGCTCCCCAAATTCGGCCCGGGCGCTTACACTCCACCTGGCCCCAGCTGAAAATCCAAGCGGGCCCTTTTCCACGTTCTCGCGAATTCCAATCGAATCTCCATTCCAAGTCTCGGAGGCATGCCTTTGAAGTTGGTTCCCATCTCTTTCGCCTGCGCGCTCCTGTCGGCTTCTGCCGCGGCGCAGCAACTCATGAATCCCTCGCGCCTTGAGCCCATCACCACGCCCATGGAAGATTCCGGCGTGTACGACTGGGTCACGGGCCGCTGGCATCCCACTCCCAGCAGCCTGGCGGCTTCCGTCCGGGTGGTCTACGACAATACCTGCGGTGCTAGCACGACGGGCATCGCACCCTGTGAGGATTTCTACGACGAGGGCCGCATTCCTGGTCCCGGCTCTCCCAACCCCCCAGCCGGCGTGACGGCCGACAACCAGATCACGGAGTTCAAGTTCGGCTACTGCACACGCTATCCCGCCGGGCAAGTCGACATCAAAGTCGCCTTCTTCAACACGCTCGCCGCCGGTTGCGGTGGAGGCACCGCGGTGACGCCTCCGCCCTGGACGCAGCAAGCCACGGCCTATTTCGATTTCGGTGCAGCCTCTGGTTTCCCTTTGCCCGGGGCGCTTTTCCAGGGCTCCGAGAAGTGCACGACCGTGACGATCACGAACGTGAACTTCTGCCTCATAAGCGATGGCGACGGCAGCTATGACGGCAATCCAGCGACGGACAACTTCGTCTTCGGTCTGACCTCGCCCAATCCGCAGATCGGACAGTTGCAGACCAAGTTCTATCGCGCTGGGGACCCGAACAATGCCGCGCCTGGTTCTTGCACCTACAACATCCCCTGCGTAGGCACTACCAACCCCTGCGGTAGCGGACTGGACAGCGTCGACAGTTGGTTCGTCAATCAAGACAACCAATCGGTCGGCAGCAACGTGCCTTGCCAGACCGGCGCCGCCACCGGCGGGACAGGCTGCTACTGGTTCGGTGGATACCCCACAGGGGCCCCGTTCGCAAGCTTCTATATGAAGCTCTGCAGCCCGGGTGCCTGCTCCTCCTGCAACGCGGGGTTGTCTTACTGCACGTCCCAGGTGACTTCTAGCGGCTGTGTGCCGGTGATCAATGGCATTGGTTTGCCCTCCTTGAGCTCGCCGACGGGATACACGGTGGCGACGCACCAGGTCGAAGCCAATGTGTCGGGAATCACGTACTTCGGTGTCACCGGCCAAAACAACGTGCCGTTCCTTGGCGGCACGCTGTGCGTCAAGGCCCCGCTGTACCGCTTGAAAATCAGGGTCTCGGGCGGCTCGGGCCTGTGCACGGGCAAGTACGCGTACACACTGAAGGACATGCTGGATCACGCAACCGGTGGTTCGCTGCTCACGGCGGGCACGACGGTCAACTCCCAGACTTGGTTCCGCGATGTGGCCAGCGCAAGCACGACGGCCTTGTCGAACGGCTGGGAATTCGTGGTCTGCCCGTAGCAGACGGATTACACCGTTTTAGTTTTTCGAGGCTGGCCACCCGTTCGGTGGCCAGCCTCTTTTCGTTAACTCTCGCGAGCTGTTTGCGGCCTACGACCTTCGACCCCGTGGACCGATAGGCCATGCCTGACGAGCAGTTGCGCGGTCACTCCGGGGCCCGGGACGAGCTCACCCGCCACATGCGTTTGGCGCACGCCGCAAGAAGGCGAGCGTTCCTTCAAGAACGCTTGGCGAATGGCGTGCTTGGCGCACAGTTCCAGCGCGCCCTGCGCACCGAGCAGGAAGTTCGCACTGACATCGGCGCCGGCGTCGGTGATGACGCGCGACTTGCCGTCCAGGACCGCGCTGGCTCCGCCGTGCTCGATCCACGCAGGCGGGCGAGGTGTCGACAGGCCTCCACGTTCTTCTGGGCAAAATGGCACGGCTTGCATCCCGCGCTGTTGCAGCACCTGTTCCAAGGCCAGGTCCCGATTGTGACCGCCGTCGTAGCGGCACGCACAGCCCAGGAGGCAGGCGCTCACCAGCACCGGCTCGGGAGCCTGCGCCTCGCGGTCCGGGGCGTGCATGGCCATCGTCCCGGCTAGGATAATCCGAATGTCCACATCCAAGCGCATTCTGGTTCCTCTGGCCGCCGGATTCGAGGAGATCGAGGCCGTGGCCATCGTCGACGTCTTGCGGCGCGCCGGATTGGAAGTCGTGTTAGCCGGTCTGCAGCCGGGCTTGGTGCGCGGGGCTCACGGCATCGACATGGCCACCGACGCCCAGCTTTCGGATCTCAACGCGCTCGACTTCGACGCCATCGTATTGCCTGGCGGCATGCCCGGAACTACCCATCTCATGCAGGACGAGCGAGTGCTTTCCGCCGTGCGGGCGTTGCACGCCGAAGGGCGAGTCACCGCGGCCGTGTGCGCCGCCCCGATGGTGCTCGCCAAAGCCGGCGTGATCGCCGGGATCCCCGTGACATCGCATCCCAGCGTGCGCGACCAACTGGGCGCGGCACTCGTGCGCGACCAGCCGCGCGTCGTGCGCTCCGGAAAGGTCTTCACCAGCCAAGGTCCGGGCACGGCCATCGAATTTGCCCTGGAGCTGGTTGCGGAGTTCGTTGGCCGCGCGCAGGCCGATCAATTGCGGCGTGCCATGCTGGTTCTAGCCGGATGACCGATCTGTATCGCGAAATCGTTCGCCTGCGCGAACGCGGCGAGCCCTGCGCCTTGTGCACGATCGTCAAGACGGTCGGCTCGACGCCTGGTAAGACCACCATGAAAATGTTGGTTCAGCGCAATGGCACTTTCATCGGCACGGTGGGTGGGGGGTGCCTGGAGGCGGAAGTGCTGGAAGCGGCGCTCGCCAGCATGCTCGACGAGAAGCCGCGCACGCTTTCATTCTCGCTCAACGAACGTGACTATCCCGACAGCGGACTTCTGTGCGGCGGGCATTTGGAGGTATTCGTGGAACCCATCGTAGAACCCCACTTGATCTTGTTCGGTGGCGGGCACGTGTCCGCGGCGATCACGGCCATCGCGGCTTCGGTGGGCTTTCGCGTTCGCGTGTACGATGATCGCGAGGCTTTTGCGCTGGCTGAGAAACATCCCCGCGCCCACGAGGTGCGTTGCCTGGGCATGTCCCAGGCGGCGCGCGAAATCGCACCGGCCGACCAAGCCTTCGTGCTGGCTGTCACTCGCGGCCACGATCAGGACGGGGACGTGCTCCAGGCGCTGTTCGAATGCCAGGCGCGCCCGCGCTATTTGGGAATGATCGGCAGCAAGTCCAAGCGTGTCCAGGTCTTCGCCAAGTTGCAGGGGCGCGGCGTCAGTGCGGAGTTTCTCGAGCGCGTGCACACGCCCATGGGCCTGGACATTGGCGCGCGGACGCACGAGGAGATCGCCGTCAGCGTTGTGGCGCAGATGATCCAAGTGCGCCGATTGGGAAAAGCCTGAAAACCTCCCGCGGGCGGGCCTCTGGAGCGGGCCTGCGCGGGGGGTGGTCGCTCGGTCAACCGTTCGTGGGTCCGTGCGTTGACAGGGCTTTGTGGACCTGCGTATCTTGCCGCGCCCCCGGCACTGCCAGCCTGGTAACCTGCCCTCGCCTGGGCGCTAGTCCTAAAATCCAGCGCCAGCTTCTCACTCCTTCGTTTCTTCCTTTGCATATGGTGCGTCGCATGAGTCCCAAGGCCGCCTGCTTTCCCCGTCGTTTGCTTGGCTCGTGGCTGGCAGTCGCAAGCCTCCTGTGCCATGCGGGGGCCGACAACATCTATTTGACCGACGGCAGGAGCTTGACTGACGTCACGGTCGTCAGCGAATCGATCAAGGAGGTGAGCTACCGCGAAAAGGGCAAGACCACCGACGTGAAACTGCCGTCGGACGGAGTGCTGCGCATCACGTTCCTGCCCCTTCCCAAGGCCATCGATGCAGCCGAGACCATGGCTGCCGACGGCAACGTCGAAGACGCCATCGATCAGCTCAAGACCTTCGCGGAAAGCGTGCTCGATGGAAGCAACAAGACCGTGAAGCAGTCCTGGGCCCCGGCCCATGCGCTGTACCGGGCCATGGAACTGGCAGGCAGCATCGGCGATCAAAAGACCGTGGTGGCGCTTTCGGACCTGCTGACCAGCAAGATTCGCGATTCGCGGCGCACTCCGATAGCCTTTTTGACCAAAGCCCAAGCCCAGCGCGCGATCGCCGATGCCGAAGGTGCCAAGGCGACCGCCGAGGCCTTGCGCGCCTTGGCCTTGGAACACGGGCTTTCGCGGCGCTGGACCCTGGAAGCCGACTTGATCGTGGTGATGGCGGATTCCAGCCTCAGCCTCGAAAAGCGGCGCGAACAGCTCAAGGGCATCGTCACTTCCGCGGGCAACGAGTTTCGCGCGGTTGGAAACCGGGCGCGAGTGTTCGAAGCCGAAAGCTGGATCGAAGGCTCGACCAAGGAATTTGGCAAGGCCATCGAGATTTTTCAGACCGTTTCCGGGGACGCGAGCGCCGATGGGGACACCCTTGCCGGGGCCTTTGCCGGACTTGGAGACTGCCTCTTCCAAGAGGCTCAGTCAGCCGAGCCGAGCCAAAAAGAGGGCCTGCTCGAGGACGCGGTGATCGCCTATCTGCGCGTATCGCTCTTGTACCCGGAACACTCGGGCTACGCGGCCAAGGCTACGTTTTTCGCGGGGCGCGTTTTCGAGACCATGCAGTCCGAGCAGTCCAAGCTGCGGGCGCGTCGCATGTACAAGACAGTCATGGATCGGTATCCGCAATCCGATTGGGCTCAGCAAGCCAAGTCGGCAAGGCGCTGAGCGCGAGCCAAGGGTTCGTCCGGAAATACCGGTCACATTTCGCCGGCCCTGGCCGCCGCTGGCGGCGTTGCGCGCGCCTCGGAAACCAGGCAGGTTGCCTGCGTCGTCGCGCCTTGGCAGCGACGCCGATTGCTCGCCGAAATGTGACCGGTATTTCCGGACGGACCCTAAGCGTGGACTTGGCGCCTGGCCGCGGAGCGTGACTCGCAACGCGACAAGTGTTCAAGAGCGCTTCGAGCCGGCAAACGCGCGAGCTGGTAGACGGATTGGGCCTGCTCGAGCGGGAGCAGAGATTTCCACAATCGAGCCCGGGCGGGGGAACTGTTGTGTGTGCGCACTGCCTCCAGAGCGGCGCCGGATGGTCCGGCGCGCAGCACTCGAGGGGAGGGGCAGTTGGAACTCGCGCAACGATCGAACCGGCATCAAACGCAGCCTACGCAGGGCCTGGGGCCCGGAAATCCATGGACGCATTCGGTTTCCCGGCCGCAGCTTGGCCCAGCCGAAGTCCCAGCGCACTGGAAGGGGCTGGCGGAACTCACGCCCATGCTGCGCACCTACTTGCGAGCGCTCACCAAACGATCGGGCGACGTAGATGACTTGATTGGAGAAGTCTTGGCTCGCGCCGCCAGTTCGCGCCTGCGCTTGGGTTCGCCCCGGAACTTGCGCGGCTGGGCCCTGACCGTGGCGGCCAATGTTTGGCGCGACCACGTGCGGCGTTCCATCCGCCGGCAGCGACTGTTCTTGGCCGACGCGGACCTGGAAACAGTCGAGGGACGTGAGCCCGCGCCCCAGGACCTGGATTTCGAGAACTTGCACTGGGGCGAAGATTGGCGCAGTGCGGATCTGCGCCAGGGCGGCATGCGCCACGCGCCCGCGCAGTTGCGCGAAGCTTTCGATTCGTCGCTTGCGAACTTGCGCGCCGGGGATCGCAGCTTGCTAGCGAGCTTCTATCGCCACAATCGACAGACTTTGTCCGTGGCCCAGGAGTGCGGCATCCCGCGCCACCGGATCAAGCTGCGTGTATTTCGCGCGCGCAGACGCCTGCTAGGCGAAATCGAATCCCGGCTCGGCGTCGAGTTCCCCGCCGCGCACCTCGCGGAGCCCACGGCTACTTCGTCGACATTCCAAGTCCAGCCGCAAGCGGCATCAGGCACCCAGCTAGCGGAGCGAACGCCGTGAGGCTGGCAGCCCATTCGGTTGCAGTCGTGGTGGCTTGTGTTGCGCTAGCCCTGCACGCCAGACCGCTGCCGGCGTCGCTGCAGGGCCCCAAACCAACGCCGCAGACAGCCCAGCAGCTCCTGGAGCGCGCCGCGCGCCTGCGCTCGGGCCTTTCCGGACTGGAGGGAGCGGCGCTCTTTCGGGCGCGCCAGGAACTGCTCTCGACCCTGCGCTCGGTACGTGAGAACTACCCCGCCGACAAGCTCGCGGCCGCCCAAGCCGCGTTCCTCGCCGGTGAATTGTTGCGCGCTTGGAACGAGCCGCGGTCGGCGCAACGAGAGTTCGAGCAGGCCCGCGAAGCCGGTCGTGGGACCGAATTCGAAGCGCGCTCGTCCATGGAGCTAGCCCACCTGCAGCGCCGCTCTGGCCGATTGGAACAGGCCTTGGCCGGGTACACGGCGGTGCTGACCCTCGACGGATCACCGCCCGGATTGGTCGACGCCGCGCGATTGTGGTTGGGGCGCGTGCAGCTGGATCTAGGGCGGCGGGACGAGGCGCGCAGCACCTGGTGGGAACTTGGGCGCGCAGGCCGATCGCCCAAGATCCGAATCGATGCATATGACGAACTGGCCCTGGAAGCCATTAGCCGGGGCGATTTGGAAGGTGCCGCCGGGATTCTCGACCTGTGCCGACGCCAACTGCACGCGCAATCCATGCAGGACAGCCAACTTGGACGCGACGTGTGTGCAGCACTCGACCGCATGCGCTGCGTGCATGCTTTGCAAGACTCCGTGAGGGAGCGCACACGGCACGTGCGCGTCCTGAAGTAACAAGTCCGCCGTGCTTGCGAACGATCGCGAGCCACCGCGCGGTTTCCCAACTCGTGGAAAATGGAAGTTGCGCACGAAAAAGTCTTCGCGTTCCCTCAGCCGAAAGTTATCAAAGCAATCGTTCGCACAGACCGGCGACCCCCGTTTGGTCTGGACGAGCGACAATTCATCACGACATCAACAAGACAGCCCGAAACGGTGCGAACCGGTTCGGGCTGTCTTGTTTTCTCCGGCGTGGCCTTGGCCGTCGTAGGCCGGCGGACGCCGGAGGCGCTAGCAACCGATGCCGTAGTACGTAAACCCCAGGGCTTCCAAGGTCTTGCGGTTGTAGATGTTGCGCCCGTCGAACACGACGGGGCTCTTGAGCGAGCGCTTGACGACCTCGAAGTCCGGACGACGAAACTCGTTCCACTCCGTGACCAAAATCAGAGCGTCCGCTCCCTGCAGGGCTTCCATGGGCTTTTCCGTGTAGCGAACCCGGTCCTGCAGGTGGTGCTTGCGGGCTTCTTCTATGGCTTCCGGATCGCAGGCTTCCACTTGGGCCCCCGCGGCCAAGAGCGCATTGATCAAGACCACGGAGGGAGCCTCGCGCATGTCATCCGTATTGGGCTTGAATGCCAGCCCCCACACGGCGAACTTGCGCCCCTCGAGCGAGCCGAAGTGCTTTTGGACCTTGGCGAAAAGCACCGTCTTCTGGCGCTCATTGACGGCTTCGACGGCGTCGAGGATGCGGAAGTCGTAACCGAACTCCTTCGAGGTTCGGGCCAAGGCTTTGACGTCCTTGGGAAAGCACGAACCGCCGTAGCCGACCCCAGCGAACAGGAAACGCGAGCCGATGCGATCGTCGGTTCCAATGCCCTTGCGCACTAGGTCGACGTTGGCGCCGATGGCGCTGCACAGGTTGGCGATCTCGTTCATGAACGAGATGCGCGCGGCCAGCATGGCGTTGGCGGCGTACTTGGTCAGTTCGGCCGATTCCAAGTCCATGTGCAAGATCGGCTTGCCGGTGCGAACGAAGGGTTCGTACAGCTCGTCCATGACTTCGGTGGCCTTGGTCGACTGCGAGCCGATCACCACGCGGTCGGGCTTCATGAAGTCGTCGATCGCGGCACCTTCCTTCAGGAATTCCGGGTTGGAGACGACGTCGAACGGATGTTTGGTGTGTTTGGCCATCGCAGCCATCACCTTGCGCGCCGTGCCCACCGGGACGGTGGACTTGTCGACGACAACGCAATAACCGGTCATGTGCTTGGCGATCGACTCCGCGGCGGACAGCACGTAGCGCAAGTCAGCTCCACCATCCTCACCAGGGGGCGTCCCCACGGCGATGAAAACGACCTGGACTCCGGGCACGGACTTGGCATAGTCGGTTTCGAAGCGCAGGCGCCCGTCGGCCACGTTTCGCTTGAGCAGCTCCTCTAGGCCCGGCTCGTAGATCGGGACGTGCCCGTCACGCAGCTTGCGAATTTTTTCCTGGTCGATGTCCAAGCAAACGACGTCGTTTCCGCTCTCGGCGAAGCAGGTTCCGGCGACCAGGCCAACGTAGCCCGTTCCAATGACAGCGATGCGCATGGCTGGGGTATGAAATTTCTCTGGGGTCCGACGCGAGCAGGGTGG
>JAKFYL010000274.1 GCA_021730845.1 Planctomycetota bacterium
TCACCGTGGATCCGGGGCTCACCGTGGATCCGGGGCTCACCGTGGATCCGGGGCTCACCGTGGATCCGGGGCTCACCGTGGATCCGGGGCTCACCGTGGATCCGGGGCTCACCGTGGATCCGGGGCTCACCGTGTGCTTCAAACCGGGGGGGCGCGTTTGAGTGCCGCGGAAATTGCGACGGTTCTGGCAGCCCGAAGCCATTGCCGTGCGAACTGCGACTGGGCCTGAATCGGAGCTCGCGAGCGGGTCCTCGGGATGAGTCTTCGCCGCAATACGCGAGCGATCGGACAGTGTCGTACTGCCCTCGTGCAAGCAATCTCGACGTATCGAACCACGCTTGCTTGGGCTTCGGTTCTCGCGGGCGCCACGAAGGGCTCGAGTTCGGTGGTCGCCAAATGCTCCCTGGGATCGCCCGGGCCCACGACACTCTTCGACAACGCGCCGGGTGACCTGGGCCTCCGAGATTCCACGCTTAGATGACTACGAGTTGCAACTTCGAGTCGGAAGCCGCGTCAAATGGCGAGATGCGATCGGCAGATTGGCTTGATCGACGGCGATGCCTGGCCTCGCGTGCCGCAGCGCACGGAACTCACTTCTGTGCCGAATCAAACGGAAGTCGACATCGAACGGGCATCGACTTGCATGGCTGCGAGGAATCGCCTGCCCGATTAGGTCTGCTGCGGGCGAACATCGCTTGAATCTGGCTCTGGCTTCGGCCGTGGAGTTTGGCATCGCGCGTGCCTTGTGAGCGCGTGTGGGCGCAAGTTGTCACGCTTCCTACCTAGTGCTCTCTTCGGCAACGCACGTGGCAGCCAGGGATCATCGTATGGCGCATCAACGGTAGCGCGCGGTAGGGCGGTTTTGGCTGCAACCATGTTGGCCGGTTCGTGTTCCGTGGAGCGGCATGCTAGGAAGCAAGGCTTGGCGCTTGTGCAGCGGGGAGTGACCCGGCTGTGTTTTTGTGCCGAATCAAACGGCCCGCGAATTGCGTCCCATTCGTGAGTCGTCGAATTCGCAAGTCTTTTCGGGGGAAGTCGTCGGGCAGCGCACTGTGTTTGGGGCGCCGTGCAAAGCACTAACTGACACAAGAACATGGGTGCAAGAAGGGTCGTTCAGAACGCCTTCGCTTTCAGCAGGCGTGGGGGAGCACGAAAGGGAGCTGGTCGCAAACCCAACGGCTCGTGCGCTCTCGTGTCGCGCGCGGCGCGGGCAGAGCTGAGCGGGAAACTGCCGGTGCTCGTGACGGCGAAAGTTCTGCCTGGCTTTGCAAGCCTGCGCCGGGTTGGCGAACGCAAGGTCCTGGAGCATGCATTCTTTTCGGGCAAGGAGCGCTTTGGGTTCCGGCTGATTCACTATTCGGTGCAACAAGACCATGTGCACCTCATCGCAGAAGCGAACGACTGTCGCGCGCTTGCGCGCGGATTGCAGGGACTGTTCGTACGCGTGGCACGCGCTCTCAATCGGCTGTGGAATCGCGCGGGCCGTGTATTCCAAGATCGGTTCCACTCGCGGGTCTTGGCGACGCCTCGCGAAGTACGAAATGCCTTGTCCTACGTGTTGAACAACGCCAAGAAGCACGGCGTGTCTTTGGCTGTTGTCGACTTGTTTTCTTCTGGACGGTGGTTCGACGGCTGGTTGGAGGGCCAGCCGGGGATGCTGGGCGGCGAGATATTGCCTGTCGCTCCGGCCCACAGCTGGCTGCTGCGCGTAGGCTGGCGCCGCCACGGCCGCATCAGCTTGCTGGAAATCCCCGGGAAACGCGCAAGGGCAGCTCCGACTCTTGGTCGCCACGATCGGATGAACCGACACTCGGTGAAGCGGTCCGCCTCCGGTGCGTGAGCTGGAGTTAGGAGGGCCCTCTTCGCTGCGAAGCGACGATTCGGAGTGCTTGAGCGTTTGGAAGACCGAACTCGAAGTGTGGACTCTTCGCGTTGGAGCACAAGCGGAGGCGAGGGGTGCGGAGTGTAAGCAGTCCCTGTTTGCGCGCATCAAGGGATGCTCTGTATTGCGCGCGCCGCTTCTTCGGGCTTCCGACTCCCGTGTGGGTAGCCTGCTGGGATTTCGAGCAAGCGACCGGGCAGCCGGGGCCGGCAGTTGAGCGCGCTGTACCGCAAACCGCGCCGAAACCGCCCCCCCAACATACGTTTCAGGCCCCAGGACGAGATGTGGGAGTCCGCGGAAGATGCCTCGCAGTATCGAGGGAAGGCGACTACGGGGCGGACACTCCGGTCGAGCCGCCGATCCGCCACAGGGGGCCCTGAGGCCCAAGCATTAGGGCGAAAGCGGCGCTGGATGAAACTGCACCAGTGGCAGTGGACGTTTTCTGGTGCGTGGGCAGGAGTCAGCGTGTTCGTTTGCGGAGTTAGAGCACGTCCTTAGACTCTCCCGTCGGCCCGAGGCCGCTTTAGGCCGCGCAGCGCAAGGCGAGCCGACGACGCGTATTCGCCAAGCAATACTCGGAGGAGGCTCAACGCAGCGCTGCACGGCCTAAAGCCGCGCCGAAGCCAGGGAGAGTTTTAGGACGTGCTCTTAGGGCGTTGCTCCGCGGCACAACTGCGTTTCGTGGATCGAGTACGCCAAGGACGCTTCCGCACCGTGGAGGGTTACGAGCGATGCGCGACGGCGAAACTTGCCCATGGATCGGCTGGGGACAGCACTACGGCCCAGGGGGCTCGCGGCGCGCGTTGGTCGGGTGCTGCCTCTGCAGCGCGCGTCGAATCGGGCTAGTTCTTGGCGAGCGGGATGGTGCCCAAGCGGTCCCATGCTTCGAGGTCTAGGCCGCTGGGCTCGCCGCCCAAGTAGCGGTGGAACCAGTCGAGGTGTTGGGCGTAGTAGAACATCATCTCTTGCCAGCCTGGCCAATGGCCGGCATTGGGGAACACGACCAGGCGCGCGGGCACGCCGCGCTCTTGGAGCGCCGTGAAGTACTGAAGGCTTTGGGTGTAGGGCACACGGAAGTCGAGTTCTCCGGTGATCACCAGCGCGGGCGTCTGGAAGTTTTTCACCAGGCCCGATGGCGACCAGCGCTCGTAGTCGGCGCTGTCCCAAGGCGCCCCGCGAAGATCCTGGCGCGGGAACCAGAGTTCTTCGGTCGCGCCGTAGAACGAGCGCAGGTCGTACAGACCCATCATCGCGGCCTGGCAGCGGAATCGATCGGTCTTGCCCTGCATCCACATCATCATGTAGCCGCCGTAGCTCCAGCCCATCGCTCCCATGCGCTTGGAATCGATGTAGGGCAGGGCCGCCAAGTGGTCGGTGACTCGCATGAGGTCGTCGTACACGCGCCCGCCCCAGTCGCCGCCGATGGCATCGACGAACGCCTGCCCGTAGCCCGTCGACCCGGTCGGGTTGGCGAAGGCCACGACATAGCCTTTGGCCGGATACACCTGCCAGTCCCCGCGCCAAGCATCGGCCCATTGGGATTGCGGCCCGCCGTGTACGTTTAGGATCAAGGGATATCGCTTGGTCGCGTCGAAGCCGTGCGGCTTGATGACGAACACGTGGATCTTGGTGCCGCCTTCGCCGGCAACCCACATTTCTTCCGCCGGCCGCAAATCGAATTCTTGCTCGAGCTGTGCGTTGTGGCGCGTCAAACGTTGCGCGGGCTCGCCGGTTGGTTGCGCACGATACAACTCCGGAGGCCGCGCGATGGCGCGGCTGCTGTATGCGAAACTGCCGTCAGCCAACAATTCCCAGCCGTCGATCATGGCGTGCTGGTGCACGAGCTCGATGCGCCCCGAGGCTAGGTCGCAGCGGTGGATCGGTGTGCGCCCCTGCACTTCGGCGGAAAAGAACAACGCTTGGCCATCGGCGGACCAGCGCATGTCCGTGACCATGTTGTCGAAGCCACTGCGCGACGTCAGGCTGCGAACCTGGCGCGTGGCAAAGTCCATTACCATCAGTCGCTTGAGGTCGGATTCGTAACCGGCACGCTCTTGGCTCAGGTAAGCCAGCTGGCGGCCATCGGGCGAAAACAGTGGCGCGCCGTCCCAGCCGGTGTTGCTTCCTGTTAGCAGATCAGGCTCACCGCCCGCGGTCGCCACCAGCCACAAATCGCTGTTCGTGCTGTGAGCCGGGTTGGCTGCGCGGTTGGAACTGAAGACCAAGAACTTCCCGTCGGGGCTGAAACAGCAGCCGCGCTCGCCGCCCAGCGAGAACCCCGGGCTGTCGTAGGAGCCGGGCGTCAGATCGCGCAACAGCATTCCCGATTTGGCTTCGAGCAACAGGATGTGGGTCTTGGTGCCGTCACTCCAACTATTCCAGTGCCGGTAGAGCAGGGACTCGGCCACATGCACTTCGAGCTTGGCGGCAGCGACTTGCTTGCTGCGCTCGACGTGCGCAGTTGCATCTGCTCCCAGATCCGGCCACAGCTGTGCTTGCACCGCGATGAAACGGCCATCGGGCGAGAACACGGGACTGCTCACGTCCCAGGGAAACTGGGTCAGCGCGCGCGGTTTGCCGCCGCCCGCCGCCACGCTCCACAACTGCGATCCGCCGCCGCGATTGGAGGAGAACACCACGCGCTCGCCCGTGGGATCGAACTGCGGCTCCGTATCGGAAGAGCCGGGATCAGTCAGCCGCTTGTGCCCCGTACCGTCGACATCCGCGCGCCAGATTTCCGACCACACCTTGCCGGCTGTCACGTCGTGGCGGCGCACCGCATGCACGAGTAGCTTGCCGCTTGCGTTCACTTTGGGTGGCGACACGAACGCGGTGCGGTAGTAGTCGGTCAATTCCAGCGGGCGTTTGACCGCAACGACGTTGGCGGCCGGCGGCGCGTCCGAACTGGGTGCCAGGATTTGCGACTGACATGCGCTCAGGGCGAGCGCAAACACGATTGCGTTGCGGAGGTGGATCACGCGCAGAGTGTACGCGCGGTCCCTCGAATGCGCATTACTGCCACAGCCGCGGATCCAAGTCGCGCACCACGTCCAAGGTCTCGCCCTTGGCTACCCGGTCGCAAGCGCCCAAGGCCACGTCGGTGACCCACGCCCGGTTCACGCGCGGTTTGGGGCCGATTTCGAAACACTTCTGAAACCAAGTTCGGGCTCCAGCCGCGTCCTTGGCCACGAGCAAATCAAGCAGACCCATATTCTGGTGCGCGTCGCCCCACGCTTCTTGAAGCGCATCGCGCGCGCCGGCGTCGAGCGACAGGTCCGCCAGCTGCTGCTGGCCCAGTGCAATCGCCTCGTGCAAGATCTTGCGCGCTTCGTCCGCGTGCTCCCGGGCGTGGTAAACCATGATCAAGGCACAGTCGTTGAGGTAGCGCACGTCCGTTGGCGCGCGACGGATGGCTTCGCGGTAGGCGGCCAAGCTGCGCTGCACGTGATCGCGAGCTTGCTTGCGTAACTGCTCGGCCCGCGCGCGGCCTTGCTCCAACTGGGTCGGATCGGACTGGGCCTTGGCCGCTAGCTCTGCCCGGCGCGCCAGGAACTCCAATCCCACGGCTGCTTCGCGGTGGAAGAAGCCGGCATTGTTGGCGAAAGCCGCGTCTGTCGCGCGCAGCGCCAGCAGTTCTTCGAACAGCCGCGCCGCATGGCCTAGGTTCTCGGGATCGTCCCCGCGGCGCTGCCAGGCATCCGCGACGAAGGCTAGCCCATCGACGCCCGAACGCAGGCTCGGCAGCATGCTCCACTCGAGCCCACCGGCCTGAATCTCGACCATGGAGCGAAAGGCGGCTTCGGAGGCGGCGAGATCCTCGGCCGCCAAGCGAGCCCAACCCACTCCGCCGCGGCAGACAATTTCGTAATCGTGGCAGGTCTTTTGGTAGCCGGGCTCACGTTCGCGGCACGCGGCGAAGTGCCGCTCGGCCTGGACGAAGTCAGGTTCCGCGTTCGATCCTGCTTGGAGAGCCGCCGCGGCGCGGCTGAAATATTCCTGGGCTCGATACCACTCCGGCAGTGCCGCCTTGGGATGAGCCGCAGCGATACGGTCGTAGGCAGCGAGCACGGCCGCGCTTTGACCGACTGCACGAGCCTGGGCGACCAGCCGATTGTGCAGGGCTTCCTCGCGCACATCGAGGACCAAGGCTTGCTCGAGAGCCGCGGCCGCGCCGGCGGGATCTTGCTCCCATTCGCATAAATTGGCGCGCTGCACCAATGCCCACGTATCCGCAGATTCGTGCGCCACGTAGGAATCCAGGTGCTGGGTCAGCGCGGTACGCGCAGCGCTCGAGTCGCCGCCGGACTGCTTCTGGCGCAGATACACATCGAAGGCGGCCTCGACGGTCAGCTTGGCGGGTCGCAAATCCTCGCCGGATTCGATGGCTGCTCCGGCGGCAGCGCGCTGGGCTCGCTGGGCGAAATCCAAGGCCTTGTCCGGCTCGCCGGCCATGCGCGCTGCCCGGCTCGCACCTGCCAAAGCCAGCGCAGACTCTTGCACGGCCAGGGCCGCTTCAAAATCGTGCAGCGCATCGGCGTAGACCAGCGCCGATTCACCGTCCACTCGCGCCAACTGCAACATGGCCACCCCGTGGAGCGTGCGCGCCGTGGGATGGGTGCGTTCGTCGGCTAGCACTTGGTCGATTGCCTCCAGCGCGTCCTGGGGCTTGGATTGCGCCAAGAACACGCGCGCTCGATCGAGGAGCGCGCCCACGTCGATTGGCGCGGCTTGGGGAGTGGAGGCCGCGAGCGATCCAGCGCCGGCGCCGGCCGTGCCGGGCTGCGCGCCAGAAGTGCGTTGCGTCGGCGAGCCGAGCTCCTGTGTGGACCGGGTGCTTGGTCTGGGCCCCGAACACGCAGCCGCGGCCAGCAGCAGGCAAGGAAACCAGCGAGTCGACGGACTGAGATTCATGGCAGGCGACATCCAGTAAGAATCCGGAAAGCGCAACGGTTGGCTGGGGCTCTCTCGAGGCCGGAACTAGGGACCGTCGTGGCGCGCATTGTTGCCATAGCCAGGCGAGAAGTTCCAGCCTGGACTGGGCATCGAGTCCCGCCTGGGAGCGGAGCCGCCCTGCTGATCGCTTAATGAAGGACATCGCTCAAGGCGCCACCACGGCGCTGCCGACGATAGGGAGCCGTGAAAAAGCTTCCCTCCAGCTCCAAGGGCGCGCCCCTGCGCAGCGCCGGATTCTCCATTTTGGAGCTCCTGGTGGTGCTGGTGATCTTGGGCTTGCTGGCTGGAACCCTGGCGCCGCTGTACTCCAGCCGCATCGAGTCGGCGCGCGAGACCCGCTGCAAGCAAGACCTCAAAGTCGTCGCGGACGCATTTCACTTGTACTTCGAGGACACCCGGCGCTGGCCTCACGACCTGGACTTGGCGCCGACCGCAATCAACAACCAAGTGCTCGACTTGCGCTTGTTCCTGTGCATGTACAGCAACGCACACGCCAAGCCCGCCTGGGAAGGTCCGTACTTGGGTCAAGGATTCAAACCCGCGGGGGCGACCGCGACCCAAGTCTGTGGCGCCAATCCAGACGAAGGATTTCAAGATCCCTGGGACCGTCCATACCAAGTCGTCTACGCCCAGATCGGTTCGACGGATGCGCCCTTCGGCGCGGTTGCGATTGTGTCCCGCGGCGCGAACGGCAACGTGGAAACCAGTTTGGGTCAGCTCATGAACGGTACCACCGGGGGCGACGACGTCGCGCTGGTGATCACGAACCGGCTGTGACCCGAGCGGAGCTTCAGCCGACGCGCAAGAAGTCGAGCAGGTGCTCGGCCCGCGTGTAGGCAATACCCACGTCACCCTCGGCGACTTCGGACAAGAGCTTGCCATGCAGCGAGAACTCTTCGCGCGTCTTGTCTTCGAACTCCAGCGTGGCCAGATAGCGCGTGACTGAGGAACCGCTGTCTTCGCTGGAGCCCAGCACATGCGTGCGCCGCACCACAACCCGCGCTGGACGCTTGCGCGTGGGACTGGAAACCAAACTGGACGCTCGCCGCGATGCGCGCACGACGCTGCGAGCGGCTAGGCCCACGAACACGGCCAAGAACAGCATCAGCAGCAGTCTGGCCGATGTGATCGCGGTAGCTGCGCCAGCAGGCACACCCGCACCCCTCGTCGCGAGCTTGAAGAAGAACCAGGCCACGAAACTGACCACGAGCAGCCCCACCAGACTGGAGGCAACTCCGCATCCGGCGGACGACTTGTGGCGCGAAAGGGCCGGTTCATAGGCCTGCCAGACCGCCCAGCGCGGATCGGTGCGCAAGCTCGCCAAGTCTGCAGCCGATGCGCGCCCCGCGGGCGTCACGGGCGCAGCGGCGCTAGTCGACTCGCCCGCCGCGGGCGGCGCGGGCGCGATTTCCAATTGCAAGCCGCAGAATTCGCAGATGCCCTTGGGAGCAAGCTGCGAAAGGCCGCCGCAGTGCGCGCAACGAAACTTGGCGTTCGCGTTCATGCGCTTCCCACTCTGCGAAAATCGAGCAAGGTTTCGTCGATCAGGTAAGCCAGTCCGTAGTCTCCCAAGGCGATCAGGCCGGCGGTGTGTTCAGGAACGCGCACTTCGCGGCGTGCTCCCGATTCCGATTCCAGCGTCAGGTACGTCGTGCGCTGGTCCGGCCCCTCGTTGGAGGCTCCGTGGATGCGCACTTGCTTGTCGAGCACGAAAGCCGGTTCGCGCACGATCTTGGCCGCGGCGAAGCGGCGCGTGCGCCGCAGCGAGCGCACGGCGACCCACAAACCCGCAAGGACGAAAGCGCTCGGCACGACGACCAGCGGTCCGACGACCATGGTGCCCGTAATGAGGAACATGGCCGCGGCGGCCGCGAACAGCAGCCCAAAGAAAACTCCCAGCGCACTCGAGCCCACTTGGGCCGTCCGTTTGGGCTCGTAGGCGAGCCACGCGGCGAAATCCGGATGCTTGCTCACGCTGCGCACGAGTTCGCGCAAGCGTGCCGCCTGGGCCTGTTTGTCCTGCGTGCGCGCCGGCCCTACAGGCAGCAATGCACCGCAAGACGAACAGTGAATGGCGTCCAACTGCTGCACGGCGGCCGAACACTGAGCGCACTTCAAGGACATGCGGCGCGAAATCCTACTCGGTAGCCTTGGAGTCGAGCCCACACGCGCGCGAAATCCGGTGTCGGTGCTTGGCAAACGCCCGGTAGCCGGCATCGAACAGCCAGCGACCGCCGGGCAGCAGCGAGAACCAATACAAAGGGCGGGCCCAAACGATTTTGCGCAGGAGATAGCGGTACGCATTGGGGCCGCGCACTACGTCGCCGTTTGCCAGGACAACCGTGAACTCCAGGTCTTCGTTCGAGGCCGGGAGTGCCCCTAGGCGCGCGGTCGCTTCGGCAGCCTGCAACGGGGCGTGAGTGAAACCGCGCCGGGCGAGCAGCTTGCCCATGGCCTTGACCCCGCCCGTGCAGGCAGCGCAGGTGCCGTCGTACAAGACCAGATCCCCCACTTGCTCGGGCACTGCCTTGGAATTGGCTTGCGGATGGTCCACGCACTCATTCTAGACTTTGCGAGCAAAGAATCTTCAGGGCCTAGCGTTGGCCCCTCGAGCGTGGATGCCATGGACCTCAAAGCGCGCCTTGTGGCCGGCGATTGTGTGCTGCTGGACGGCGCCACGGGCACCGAGCTCATGCGACGCGGGGTCGACGTGGGCCTACCTTTGTGGTCGGCGCGCGCGGTGTTCGAGGCACCGGAGGTCTTGCTCGAGATCCAACGCGAGTACGCCGAGTCCGGCGCGGACGTATTGACGGCCAACACGTTTCGCGCCCATGCGCGCAGCTTGGAACGCGGAGGCTGGGCCGGCCGCTCGCCGGCGCTGGTGCAAGAGGCAGTCGCGATCGCCAGGCGCGCCAGCGCTCAGGCCGGCGCGCAAGCGCTGGTCGCAGGTTCCGTGGCGCCGCTGGAAGATTGCTACCGCCCCGATTTGGTGCCCGACCTGGCGACCTGCGAGCGCGAACATGCGCAACTCGCGCAAACACTCGCGCGAGCCGGAGTGGACTTGATCTTGATCGAGACCATGGGCTCGGCCCGCGAACTGCGCGCAGCCGCGCAGGCCGCACTGGCCACCGGGCTGCCGTGGATGGCCAGCATGATTTGCGCTGGGGCCAGCGGACCGCGCCCGGCTGGGCCGGGCCAACTGCTGAGCGGAGAGCCGCTGCTGCAATCGGCCTGGGAGCTGGCCGAACTGGGAGCCGGCGCGCTGCTGGTCAACTGCGTCCCGCTGCCGGACGTTGCCGGCCACTTGCGCGAATTGGCCCAGGTGCCGCGCGTGCCCCTGGGAGCCTTCGCCAACGTGGGCCACATCGCGGCCGACGGGGATTGGTCGCCCCCGGCCACGATCGACGCAGCGGGTTACGCGCGCACGGCGGCCTTGTGGCGCGAACTGGGCGCAGCGATCCTTGGGGGCTGCTGCGGCACGACCCCCGAGCATGTGCGCGAGCTCAAGCGGCAACTCGGCGCGCACAAGCGCAACGCCTAAGCTAAGGGTTCGTCCGGAAATAAGTGTCACATTTCGGCGAGCAATCGGCGTCGCCGGCAAGGCGCGACGACGCAGGCAACCTGCCTGGTTTCCGAGGAGTCGCAACGCAGCCAGCGGCGGCGAGGGCCGTCGAAACGTGACAGTTATTTCCGGACGGACCCTAAGCCTCGAGTACGCGCTGCATGCGCGTTGCCACGTCCGCCAGGTGCGCGACGTTTCCGCCTCCGACTTCGGCGCTGGCCCAGCCCTGGAAGCCGACTTCATCCAGGGCCGCCATGACTTCCTTCCAGCGGCAATCGTCCTCGCCGATGGGTGCGTCGAATCCGCGCCACAAGCCCTCGTCGTCGCGCTTTTTCTTGCTGAACCCCTTCACGTCGAGCTTGAGCACGCGCTTGCCGAGAATACGCGCCCACTGATCGGGCCAACCGAAATTGACCAGATTGCCCACGTCCAGGTACCAGCCGATGTGGCTGTGCTCGAATTCATCGATGTAGCGCGCGGCTTCCAGCGGGCTGAGGAGAAAACCGTTCCACACGTTCTCGATGGCGATCTGTACGTCCAGTTCCTTGGCGAGTGGCAGCACACGGCGAATCTCCGCCTGGGAGCGCTCGTAGGCGTCGGCGTAGGAGACGCGCTCATTGACCACGGCCGGCACGAGCAGCACGGTGCTTGCGCCGCACGCTTTGGCATCGCGCAAGGCGGTTTCCAAGGCCTGGCGTCCTTTTTCGCGCACCGCTGCGTCGGCGTCGGACAAGGTGTGCTTCCAGTGCACGCTATCCACGATTCCCGGAACCTCCAGGCCCGTGGCCTGCTTGGCCGCGGCGACTTCCTTGGGATCCAAGTCGGCCGGGCTGTCCAGTTCGACGCCTTCGAAGCCGGCCTCGCGCGCCACTTGGAATTTTTCCAGCAGCGTCTTGCCGTCCTTGATCATGCCGATTTTGAGGGCTTTGCGTATGGCGCGTCTGTTGGCACTCGGTCGCAGGGCAGCTGGCACGCCGATCAGCCAGGCGGCGCCCAAGGTGGAAGTGGAAGCTAGTACCGTGCGTCGATCGATGTTCATGGGATCCTCTGCTGGGAGCGTCAGCGTACCAGCTCTTCGATGCGCGCGGGCGGCTGGACTTCCAGGGGAACTTGCCCGCGTCGAAAGATGCGCGCGCCGGTCGCGCCCAGCAAAGTGATCGCCGCCCCTTCCACGCGGAGCATGGCGCCCTCGCGCAAACCAACCACGGCCGGCGTATTGAGTTCGTGGAATTCCGCCAGACGCTGCTCGCGCGTTTCCCCCATGTGCTTCGCACCGGGAATGGGATCCAAGTAGTGCGGATTGATGTTGAATCCCACTAGGCCCAGGGCTTCCAAGGAGGGCGGCCAAACGATGGGCATGTCGTTGGTGGTCTTGATCGAAAGCGTGGCTACGTTCGAACCCGCGCTGGTTCCAATGTAGGGCATTCCCGCACGCACGCGCGCGCGAATCGGATCGAGCAGCGTACGCCGGTAGAGCTGGTCCAGCAGCCGAAACGTATTGCCGCCGCCGATGAACACGCACTCAGCCCGCTCGACGGCGCCGTGTTGCGGCGCGCTGCCGGCAAACTCGTGCAAGGAGTCCATTTCCAGCCCCATGCCGGCCAAACGCGTGCGCGCCTTGTGCGCATAGGCATCCAGATCCCCAAGCGCGTAGGGCACGAACAGAACGCGCTTGGCAGCTCCGGCAAGGAACGCCAAGATGTGCTCTTGGCAGTGGTCCAAGTACCCGGAACCATGCAGTGTCGAATTGCTGATCAAGAGAAGCCGGCTCATGGCCGGTAAGTATGCTCCAGGAATGCCCATGTTGACTACGAGGCGAGCGATTCTGAGCCTGATTCTTGCGAGTACGTGCGCTAGCGCGTGCGCTAGCACTGGAGCCAAGCGCCACGCTTTGCGCGCGGCCAGCGACCTGGCCAACCCGCCCTTTGCGTGGGTCGACGAAATGGGTCTGCCGCGCGGCCGTGACGTGGAAATGATGCAGACCTTGGCGCGCGCCCTGGGCCGCACTTTGACCTGGGAGCGCATGGAGTTCGATCTCCTGCTGGAGGCCTGCGAGCACGGCGAGGTCGATTTGGTGTGCGCCACGCTCGGCGCCACGCCGGAGCGCGCACAGCGCGTGCGATTGTCCCGTCCGTACTATGCGACCACGCTGGAAGTGGTCGTTCCAGACCAAGTTGGCGCGGTAACGTCCTTGGCGGAGTTGGCCGGTCGGCGCGTGCTCGCCTCCCCGGGAACGACCTCCGAGCGTGCGCTTCAGCGGCTCTTGCCGCACAGCAAGCCCGTGGTGCGGTCCAAGAGCGCGGACGCGCCGGCCGAACGCCCTGCGGCATTGTTCGCCAGCGGCGCGATCGACGCGGCCATCATGGACGGCCCCGCGGCGCGCGCGCTGGTCGCGAACTCCGGAGGCCGCCTCAAACTCTTGACGCCTTCGCTGGAGCGCGAAGACTACGTGCTGGCCTTGCCCAGGAGCCAGCACGGACTCCAGGCCGAGCTCGATCGCGAACTGGAGCGCTTGGAAAAGTCAGGCGAACTCGAACGCTTGAACCGCGCGTTCGGTTTGTAAGACTGCTCGTGAACCCTTGCGCGGCGCGCTCAACGCGTTGGCGCTTCCGGCTTGGGTGCTTGGCGGGGCACGAGCCAGACAAACTGTGCACGCCGGCGTTCGTCATCGGTCAAGGTACGCGCGACGTCATCCGTGGAGATGGTCGTGACGATGCGCAAGTCGAGGTCCGGGGCGCGCCAGCGCAGGCGCTCCACCGTGCCCAGGCCGTAGTCGGAATGGAACTTGCCGCACCAGTGCACCACCAGCGGCGGGTCGATTCCGCGCGCGCCGATCCAATGGCAAATGCTCTCGGCCATGGCGTCATCCTTGACGCATTGGGCTGCGTACCACAGGGCTAAGCCCTGCTCGCTCTTGTTCCCGCCCATCGACGACATGATGGCTTCGAAGCGCTGAAAGTACTCTCCGCGATCGACATCGACGCGCATGGGCAGGAACGCTTCGTATTGGGCCGC
Organism: Planctomycetota bacterium; assembly: GCA_021730845.1. Lineage (GTDB taxonomy): Bacteria > Planctomycetota > UBA1135 > UBA1135 > JAKFYL01. Next base: position 13,413 of record JAKFYL010000274.1, read on the forward strand.
GTCCAGGCCTTGTTTGGAAACGCGCGACGCCACTGGCCGCGGAACGTTGGCCGCGAGCACGTCCATTGCACGTTCGCGCATGAGGCGCACGGCTGCGGCGTAGTGTGCTTGGTAGTTCGACCAAGGTCGTGCCTGGCTCAAGAATGCATCCTCGGCCAACTCGCCGCGCAAGTACCGATCCAAGGCGGCTTGCGTGTCGCGCTCGAACATTTCCAGGGATAGCGCCAACTCGCCGCGCAGTGCGAGCAAGCCCTTGGTGGTCTCGAGCTGCAACCAGTGGGCCACGTCGTTGTCGTGTTCTTCGCCCAGGAAGACGACATCCGCCTCGGACAGACCACGCAGCATCTGCTCCAAGTCCACCTGGGCGCCGTCGCCGGTGCGGACGATGCGGTAGTTCGCCGGGGCCGCCGCCGGGTTTGCTCGACAGGCCAGCAGGCCGAGCAGCACCAACGCTGGGAGCAGGTACTTCATGTTGCCTAGCTTAGGGTCCGTCCGGGAATTGGTGTCACATTCTTGTGAGCCATCGTCGCCGATGGCTAGGCGCGGCGACGACGCGTATTCACGGCAATACTGGGAGGAGCCGCAACGACGCCAGCGACGACGATGGCTCACAAGAATGTGACACCAATTCCCGGACGGACCCTAAGTCCGCAAGGCGGCAGCGGCGAACAGTTTCATGCTGATCGCGCTCGCCATTCATTCGGCGCAGTGTATGCTCGCGGCGTGGCCCGTCTGCGCCTGCATCCTGAGAGCCAGTTCTTGATCTTGGCCGCCGCGGTCGGCGCGGCGGGCGCGCTAGGCAACGCGGTGTTTCGCAAGGCAATCCGCCTGTCGCAGCACGTGTTCGAAGGTGGCACCAACGATTTGGTGCACCGCATGGCGCCCGAATTGACTCCGGTCTTGATCGTCATGGTCCCCTTTCTGGGCGGGGCCGTGATCGGAGTCATGTCGCGCCTCTTGCGCGAGGATGTCGGCGGCTATGCCATGCCTTCGTTTCTTGCCGCGGTGCATGCGCCTGGCATCGGCCTGCGTCTACGCAGCATGCTGTGGCGCACGCTGGCGGCCATCGTGACCTTGGGTTCGGGTGGATCGGCCGGCGTGGAAGGGCCGGTCGCGACCATGGGCGGAGGTATCGGGGCTTGGATCGCCAGGCGCCTGCACTTTGCCGGCGAGCGCTTGCGCGTCATGGTCGCGTGCGGATCGAGCGCCGCCATCGCCGCCGCCTACGGCGCTCCCATCGCCGGAGTCTTCTTCACCCAGGAGATCGTCCTGGCGGGCAACTACGAATTGCACAACTTCGTGCGCGTGGTCATGGCTTCTGGTGCGGCCACTATCGTCTCGCGCGCCCTGCAAGGCGACGAACCCGTGTTCCACGTGCCGACCTTCACGCTTTCTTCGCCACTGGAATTCGCCGGCTATCTGATTCTGGGTGTGTGGTGTGGTTTGGTCGGAGCGGCCTTCGCCAAGTGCTTCTTCCTGGCGCAGCGCACCTTCGCGCGCTCGCGCTTTCCCCCCATCCTGCGCCCGGCGATCGGCGGTCTGTTGGTGGGGTCGATTGCCGTAGCTTCGCCCGGTGTACTCGGTGACGGCGCGGACTTGATGCAGCAATTCGTCGCCTTGACCGATCACCCCGGCGGCCAATACGTGTTGCTGGTCTTGGGCCTCTTGATAGCCAAAATCGTGGCCACGTCGCTCACCATCGGTTCGGGTGGCGGCGGCGGAGTTTTCGGCCCCGCGCTGCTCTTGGGCGCGTGCCTGGGTGTGTGCGTGGGTTCGACGTTCCAGCAAGTGCTGCCCGAAGTCAGCGGTCCACCAGGCCAATACGCCATGATCGGCATGGGCGCGCTCCTGGCCGCAACCGCGCGCGCGCCGCTGACCGCGCTGTTCTTGGTTTTCGAGATGACCGGCTCCTCATCCAACTCGGTGCTGCCGGCCCTGCTGGCCATCGCTTCGGCGGTGTACGTGGCCAGACGCCTGGAACGCCACTCCATCGACGAGCGCTCGTTGTCCGAGCTGGGAATTCGCTTGAACCCGCGACGCGAGTCGGCCGTCTTGCGTGAACTCAGCGTGGAGGACGCCATGGAACGCACGATCGCCCGGGTACCCGGCGATCTCCCCGCTCCCCATTTGCAGCGCTACGTCAGCGAGTCGACGCGCGACACCTTCATCGTCGAGGACGCGCGCGGCGACTTCATCGGCATGTTGTCGCTGGAGGACTTGCGCCAACTCGACCGTGAGACCGCCAAGCATCTGGGATCCTTGGCCATCGCCTGCGACTTGGCACGCAGGGACGTGCAACGCGCGTTTCCCGACGAATCCCTGGCTGACGCGGTCGCGCGCATGGAACTGTCCGGTCAACGAGCGTTGCCGGTCATGGACCGCGAACGAGCGCAACGCGTCGTCGGAGTACTCGAGCAACGCCACGTCCTGACGGCCTACTTGCGCGCGGCCAACCTGAGCAAGCCCGGCGCTGCGCCGGCGGACGCCCTGACCTAGTCGGACCAAGGTTGGCGCCGGCGAGCCTGGCCGCCGCGACGCTGGGAGCGGCTCCCAGGTGGGGCTACACTCTGACGCTCCTCGGGCTCCAACACCACCCCGCACCACGAAACCGCCGTGCTCGACTCCGCCAACGCCCCTGCCTCCAAGAAACACTCCAACTCCGCATCGTTCTTGGCGCCGTCCGACCCGTTTCTGGCTCGGCATGTGGCGCCCTCGGAGTCCGAGCAACGCGCCATGCTGGCCCAACTGGGGCTGGAGTCCTTGACGGAGTTGGTCTCGCAAACCGTGCCGGCCTCGATTCGGCTGCCGCGTCCCTTGGAGCTGGGCGCTTGGACCGCGGGACAAAGCGAAAGCGAATTGCTGCGCACGATGCGCCAGTTCGAGCAGAAGAACCAAGTCTGGCGCTCCTACATCGGACTGGGATATCACGGCACGCTTACCCCCGGCGTGATCCAGCGCAATATCCTGGAGAATCCGGGTTGGTACACGCAGTACACGCCGTACCAAGCCGAGATCTCCCAGGGGCGCCTGGAGGCCTTGCTGGTGTTCCAAACCATGGTCAGCGATCTGACCGCGCTGCCGCTTTCCAACGCCTCCTTGCTCGACGAGGCCACGGCTGCTGCGGAGGCCATGAGCATGTGCCACGAGCTGGCGGAGAAAGAGCGCTCGCAGTTCTTGGTTTCTCCGCGCTGCCATCCGCAGACGTTGGATGTGGTCAAGACGCGCGCCGAGGCGCTCGGTTGGAGCGTGCTCGTCGGCGACCCCACCAAGCACGACTATGCCGCCCAGCCGGTGTTCGGAGTGCTCGTGCAATACCCGTGCTCCGATGGCGAGATCGTCGATTGGGAAGCCGCCTCCAAGCACGTCCACGCCCAGGGCGCCTTGATGGTCGTGGCCTGCGACCTGCTGTCGCTATGCGTACTGCGCCCCCCGGGAGAATTCGGCGCGGACATCGCCGTCGGATCGGCCCAGCGCTTCGGCGTACCCCTGGGCTATGGTGGGCCGCACGCAGCTTTCTTGGCCACACGCAACGACCACCGCCGCCAAATGCCGGGGCGCATCATCGGCATTTCCAAGGATGCGCTCGGCGGCAGCGCGCTGCGCATGGCCCTGCAAACGCGCGAGCAACACATCCGGCGCGAGAAGGCCACCAGCAACATTTGCACCGCGCAAGTGCTGCTGTCGGTGATGGCGGCCATGTACGCCGTCTACCACGGCCCCGAAGGGCTGCGGCGCATCGCCGACAAAGTGCGCCGCTCGACCCAGGCGCTGGCCTTGGGGCTCGAACGCCTCGGCCACCTAGTGGCGACGAAACATACGTTCGACACCCTGAGCGTGACCCTGGTGGGCTGCACCGCCAAAGAGGTGCATGCACGCGCGGCCAAGCTGCGCATCAACTTGCGCGCGCTGGACGAGCGGCGCGTGGGAGTGACCTTGGACGAGACCGTGAACGCCCAGGACTTGGTCGACCTGCTGGAAGTATTCCACGTCGCCGAAAAGTCCGCTCCGGACGTGTACGCCCTGGCAAACGACACAACCCCGGTGCCGCCCGCCTTCGCGCGCCGCAGCACTTTCCTGACGCACCCGGTGTTCCACTCCTACCACAGCGAACACGAAATGTTGCGCTACATGCGGCGTCTGGAAGCCAAGGACCTTTCCTTGACGACTTCGATGATCCCTTTGGGCTCGTGCACCATGAAGCTCAACGCGACCAGCGAGATGTTCCCGCTTTCGTGGCCGGGTTTCGCTCAGCTCCACCCGTTCATTCCGGTCGAGCAAGCACGCGGCTACAGCGAGATGTTCGCCGCATTGGAAATGACGCTACGCGAAATCACGGGCTTTGCCGCGATCTCCTTGCAACCCAACGCGGGGTCCCAGGGCGAGTACGCGGGCCTGCTCGTGATCCGCGCCTGGCATCGCTCGCGCGGGCAACTGCAGCGCGACGTGTGCCTGATCCCGACTTCCGCCCACGGCACCAACCCAGCCAGCGCAGTCATGGCGGGCATGCGCGTGGTCACGGTGGCCTGCGACCAAAACGGAAACGTCGACTTGGCCGACTTGCGGCAGCGCGCGGCGGAACATGCCGAACGCCTGGCCGCCATCATGGTCACCTATCCCTCGACGCACGGCGTGTTCGAGGAATCGATCAAGGACCTGTGCCGCATCGTGCATGAACACGGCGGACAGGTGTACATGGACGGCGCCAACATGAATGCCCAGGTTGGTCTGTGCCGCCCAGGCGACATTGGCGCGGACGTGTGCCATCTGAACTTGCACAAGACCTTTTGCATTCCCCACGGCGGAGGCGGTCCGGGCATGGGACCGATCGGCGTGGCATCGCATCTGGCGCCTTTCCTGCCCGGCCATACGCAAGTGCCCGTCGGAGGAACCAAAGCAACGGGCGCGGTCAGCGCGGCCCCCTGGGGCAGCGCCAGCATCTTGACCATCTCGTTTGCCTACATCGCGATGATGGGCGCCCGTGGACTGACCCACGCTACCGAGGTAGCGATCCTGAATGCCAACTACATGGCGGGACGACTCGGAGTGCACTTTCCCATTCTCTACAAAGGCGCCAAGGGCCGTGTTGCCCATGAGTTCATTCTCGACTTGAGGGCCTTGGAACATTCGTGCGGCATCGTCGCGGAGGATGTGGCCAAGCGCTTGATGGACTACGGTTTCCACTCGCCGACCATGTCGTTCCCGGTTCCCGGCACGCTGATGATCGAACCCACGGAAAGCGAGTCCAAGGCCGAATTGGACCGGCTGTGCGACGCGTTGATCGCGATCCGCGCCGAGATCCGCGCCGTGGAAGAGGGCCAGTGGCCACGCGGCGACAACCCGCTCAAGAATGCTCCCCACACGGCGCAGGTCGTGATGAGCGATGCCTGGTCCCACCCCTACTCCCGCGAGCAGGCCGCGTTCCCTTCGCCCGGGACCAAGATCCACAAGTATTGGCCCACCGTCTCGCGCGTGGACAACGGCTACGGCGATCGCAATTTGGTGTGCGCCTGCCCGCCCATGTCCGAGTACGTGCGCGAGCCCGAACAAGCCAAGCCCGCGGCTACGGCGCGCGCATCCAAGGCGCCGACGCACTGAGCGCCAGCGGCGCGCATACACCAGAACTTGTCCCCGATGCTATCGTTCCTGGCCACCCTGTTCCGACGCACGTTCCTGGAAGGACCAACCACCATGCTCCAAGTTGGCGCGCAAGCTCCTGATTTCGACGTCTCCGACCATCTGGGCTCCAAGCACAGCTTGACCAAGTACAAGGGACGACGCTTCGTCGTCTATTTCTACCCCAAAGCCGATACGCCTGGGTGAACCAAGCAAAGCTGCGGGTTCCGTGATCGAATCCGCGATTTCGATACCAAGAAGATTCCGATTCTGGGCGTCTCCTTCGACAGCCTGTCCGAGAACAAAGCCTTCGCGGAGAAGTTTTCGCTGCCTTTCCCATTGCTGTGCGACGTCGAGCGCAAGATGGGCCTGGCCTACAAGGCTTGCCAGTCGACCAAGGACGCCTACCCCAAGCGCTATACCTACGTCGTCGGTCCTACGGGTTTGGTCGAACACGCGATCGACACCAAGGACGCCGCCGGTCAAGCTGCAGAGCTGCTCAAGGTGCTGTGAGCGCCGTTGCGCCCGCGCATTAGCCGCGCTGCTTGAATTGCGGGCGATTGAAATCGATCCCGCCGCCGCCAGCATTGCGCTGCTTTTGCAAGCGCACCGCCGACTCCACCATTTCCTTGGACAGTAGGCCCATGGAAACCAGCACCTCGCCCAGGCGCTTGCCATTGGCTTTTTGGGCGCGCAAGGCTCGGTCCAAGTCTTCCTGGGAGATCATGGCCATGGTCACCAGGATCTCGCCGAGTTTGCGGTGGTTGACGAGCTGCAAGCTGGGATTGTCGGCGGCGCCGGCTGCATTGGGGCTCGTGGGAACAGCACCAGGTCCGTAGTTGGGCGCCGACGCCGGCTGCGCGTACTGCTGCCCGCGACCTTGCATCGCAGCTCCGCCCTTGAGAATCGTGCCGCTTGGAGGCGGCGCTGTTGGCTGCATCGGCAGGGCTGGAGGCGGAGCCTGGTTGTGCATCGGGTGTTGCATCGGATAGCCGCCGTAGCCCGGCGGCATGGAACCTGGCATCTGCCCATGCGCGGGATACCCCATGGGCCCCATCGGCATCGGATAGCCATAAGGCGCCGCAGCTCCCGGATGCATCCAATACCCGGGCGGTGCTCCATAGGGACCCGGCGGCGCCATCTGTGGCTGTGCTCCAGCAGCGGCAGCATCCGCACCCTCGCTTTCGATGGCCTGCAACAAACGCTGCACCATTTGCAGGCACTCGTCCACGGTGAGCCCTCCGGCGCGCATGACCGCATCGACGATCGTCGCCGCCACCGCCACGACTTGGGCTTGGGTGGTGTTGCGTTCCGTCTCCAAACCTGCGTGCAGCTCGAACAAGCGTGCCAGCACGAAACTCGTGTCCCGCGGATTGTGCGGATTGCAGTTGGCGAGCATCGGCGTCAGCTCGCGCAAGCGTTGCAGCAAAACTGCCGAAATTCCAGGGGTGGAGGACATGCGACTACGGGGAACCGAGTCGACCTATCGGATTGTCTAAAGGTCCAGCTGGACGGCGCCCCGGATATCACCCGTGAATGCGAAAATTTTTCCTCTTGCCCGCGCGGGCTAGTACCCGTCGGTGCTGCGGTCCGTCGGTACGCTGCCAGGCTTGAATCCGTCGGTCCGTCGGTACGCTGCCAGGCTCGAATCCGTCGGTCCGTCGGTACGCTACCAGGCTCGAATCCGTCGGTCCGTCGGTACGCTACCAGGCTCGAATCCGTC
>JAKFYL010000116.1 GCA_021730845.1 Planctomycetota bacterium
CCTTCGCGCGCGTGCACGGGCGCTTCGCCATGGTGATCGCCAACGACAACACGGTCGCATCGGGATCGTGGTGGCCGCAGACGCCGGAGAAGATCGAGCGCGCACAGGAAATGGCCCTGCGCTTGCGCTTGCCGGTGATCTACCTGGTCGATTGTTCGGGCTTGTACTTGCCGGAACAGGCGCGCTCCTTCCCGGGGCGCACCGGCGCTGGGCACATCTTCAAGAAGAACAGTCTGCTTTCGGCCGCCGGCGTGCCTCAAATCGCGGGCGTGTTCGGCGATTGCATCGCCGGCGGCGGCTACATGCCGATCATTTCCGACCGTGTGTTCATGACCGAACAAGCCTACATGGTCATCGCCGGAGCGGCGTTGATCCAAGGCGCCAAGAGCCAAAAGCTTTCCAGCCTGGACATCGGCGGACCCGAGGTGCACGTGCACCAGTCGGGCTGCGCGGACGGGCGCGTGGTCGACGACGAGGCATTGATCGAGGCCGTTCGCCAAGAAATGGCGCGCCTTCCCAGTTCGGCGGCCAACTACTACCGCCAGGGATTCGAAGCGGCCATGCCCGATCTGCCCGCGCGCGAAATCGAGGGCCTGTTCCCTCTCGATCATCGCGTGACCTACCGCGTCGAGGACGTCATCGCGCGCTTGGTCGACCAGAGTCTGTTTTGGGAGCTGTTGCCCAGCCGTGGACGGGAAATCGTGGTCGGGGTCGGCCGCGTAGCCGGTTTGTACATGGGCTTCTTGGCCAATCGCCAAGGGTTGATCGACGATTCCGAGCAGCGCGGAGGCAAGAAGCCGGCCGGGATCCTGTACAAGGAAGGCATCGCCAAGTTGGCGGCCTTCAGCCGCGCCTGCAACGACGACGGCATTCCCATGGTGTGGCTGCAGGATATTTCGGGCTTCGATATCGGCGTGGAAGCCGAGCGTTTGGGGCTGCTGGGCTACGGTTCGAGCTTGATCTACACCAACAGCACCAACCAAGTGCCCATGTTCACGGTGCTGCTGCGCAAGGCATCCGGCGCGGGTTACTACGCCATGGCCGGCATGCCCTACGAACCGGTAGTGCAACTTTCGACGCCGATTTCCCGGCTCGCCGTGATGGAGGGGCGCACGCTCGCGATCGCGGCCTACAACACCAAATTGGACGACGACTTCCAGATCGAAACGCGCGACCCGGCCGAGCGCGCCGAAATCGAGCGCGGCATGCGCGCCACCGAAGCGCGCATCGAGACCGACATGTCGCCCTACACAGCCGCATCCCAAATGGACACGGACGAAATCGTCAAGGTCGGAGAAATTCGCCCTTGGCTGGCGACCTTGGCCGAGATGGCTTATCAGTCCACCGGCTATCGGCGCGTCAAGAATCCGCGCATTTGGTCGCTGCACGACTTGGCAGCCTTGAGCGTGCCCAGGGGCTAGGCGTGGGCAATCAGACGCTCCATTTGCTGGCCGAGCACGACGGAACGCACGTGCGCTTGTTGTCGCCCAGCGTAGGTCTGTTCACGCTGGCGCGGGCGAGCGGTGCCGCGCTGACGCCGGGGGAGAACGCCGGTGTGGTCTTGTGCCTAGGGCGCGAAATCCAATTGCTCGTCCCCGACGGAGTGCGCGGCCATGTGGTCAGCGCTGCGCCCAAGGCGCTGCGCGCGCCGGTTGGTTACGGCACGCTGCTGTACGAACTGGACACGGCGCAAGCGGCGCAATCGCCGGCCAGCTCCGGTGCTGGAGCTTCCGGCTGTGCACGCAGCGCGGCGGGCGGTCACATCCTGCGCGCCACGCAGGCGGGACGCTTTTGGTTGCGTCCAGCTCCCAGCGAACCGACATTTGTGCGCGTAGGCCAAACCCTGCGCGCCGGTGAAACCGTGGGCTGGATCGAGGTCATGAAGACGTTTTCGCAGGTGGCGTTCCAGCCCCGCGCCGACCAAGCAGGAATCGTCAAGCTCGCCAAAGTGCTGGTGACCGATGGCGGCGACGTAGCCGAAGGCGATCCGCTGTTTGAGTTGGAACTGGGCTGAAGCCGTTGCCGATAGGGGCCAAGACGTGGCCTAGGGGGGCCGCCCGAGGATGTCCGGTCCACGGAGCTTGATCGCAGGCCGGCTTCCTGCGCTAGGATGCCCCCATGGCCATCGTCGGACTAGGTATCGATCACGTGGAAATCGAGCGCTTGCGCGCCTTCATGGAGCGCCGCGGACCGCGCGCTCTAAGGCGCTTGTTTACCGCTGCGGAGCAAACCTATTGCGAGCGCCGGCAAGCGACGCGCCACAACCACTACGCCGGCCGCTTCGCAGTCAAGGAAGCCGTGATGAAGCTGCTCGGCACGGGCTGGGCCCGGGGCGTGCGTTGGGTCGACATCGAAGTCGTCAGGCAGCCCGGCAACGCTCCCTCGGTCACGCTGCATGGCGTGGCCGCCGATATCGCCAAGAAGCGCGGCATCCAAAACATCCACGTGGCCATCACCCACGACGCAGGCATTGCGGCTGCAGTTGCGGTCGGTGAGAGCGCCTGACGCGTGCCACGCACGCGAAAGCGCGGCCCGCTGCACTCAAGAGTCCATGCGATCGTATTGCGACGAAACGATGAACAGCGTGCAGCCGCCGCGCGTCGATTGCAGTCCGTGGTGCGACCCGGCCTGCGCAACCTGATAGTCCCCTTCGCGCATCGCCTCGCCATCGACGTCCAGGTCTCCCGCGAGCACGAGGCATTCTTCGCGCCCGCCGTGAACGTGACCTGGATAGGAGGATCCGGGCTCCATGCGCACAAGCATGGAGACACTGCGCCGCGCCTGATCGACTGACAGAGGACGCACGGAAACCCCGGCAAAGGCCGTTGCACGCCAGGAAGTGGTCCCTGCGCGCACGAAGCTCAAGTCGCCGCCGGCGAGCATGTCCTCGGTCCAGGATTGCCACTCGCGGCTGGGCGCATTGCCGGCCTTGTGCGCGCCGTGGGTTTGGGTTTCGAGCGGCGCAGGAGGCCTAGCTTGCGAACGCATGCGCTCGCGCAAGCGCTCGAGCAATGGCGAGGGCAAGGCGGATTCGTCGAGAGCGGCGCGCCGCTGTGCTTGGGCTTGTGCCCAGGCAACTTCCCGATCCAGGCGTCCGGCCGCGGCGCGCAGCTGGAATACCTGTGTCCCGCAAGCTCCACAGCCTTCGATCAAGTGATCCTGAAAACGCGCGTGGCAGGCCGCATCCAAGTCGCCCAGCACGAAGCTTCCGGCGTCGGCCGTCAACGAACATTCGACTTTCCAAAAACCCTCCGTGGTACTTTCCGAACTCATGTGCTGCGCTCCTGGTCTTCCAAAATTCTCGCCATACGCAGCAGTCCGCGTCGAATGCGCGTTTTCACCGTCCCCAAGGGTTGGCCGAGCTTCATGGCGATTTCGCTGTGCGAGTATCCGTCGAAGAACGCCAATCGGATGGCGATCTCTTGTTCCGATTCCAATTTTTGCAGTGCCGCCTGCAAGCGGCCGGCGTCTTCCAAGGCGCAGTAAGCCGCAGACACGTCCACGTCCAAGCCCGCGCATTCGTGGGGCTGGCGTTGCACGCTCGCGCGGGCGCCTGAGAGCGACACCCCATACTGCGGCGCATCGCCGGCTGCGTGGGGCAACGCCTGGTCCCAGAGCGCGCGCACTTCGCGCGCCCGGCGCCGGTCGAGTGCGCGACTGCGCGCGATCGTCATCAACCAGCTGCTGGGGCTGCCGCGGGCAACATCGAAGGCTTGCGCCTGACGCCAGACTTGCATGTACACATCCAGCGTCACTTCCTCGCTGGTCTGTTCGTCACCGACGAGGCGCAGTACCAGGGCATGCACGGCGCGCTGGGTCGCGCGGAACAGCTGCTCGAGCGCGCCTTCGTTGTGGCCTCGAATCTGCGCCAGAAGGGCCGCCAGCTCGTCCTCACGGGGTCTGTCTCCCGCCGCGGCGCGGGGTGCACCTGCCTCATGAGCCTTGGGGGGGTGTGAGAGATCGGGACGCAATTGGAACACTGTACTAGAGGGGGCTACGGGCGCGGGAGCCACCTGGATGCTCCCTGTCTGCGGCTCAGGGCATTTCTTGGGGCCAAAGCCTGGCAAGCGTGCATCCAAGGCGCTTTGGCGGGCGTAGCCCTTTGCGCCCGCCCAACGATTGGCCCGTACATTTCGGCCCCTACAGCTCCCATGGCAGTCCCCCACCCGTCCGTCGCTCTGGCATCCTGCTGGAAGACGCTTGTTCGAGGCAGTGCTGCTTTGGGGCTGTGCGCGCTCGCCGGCGCTCACGATTTTTGGATCGAACCCGAGGCTTTCCGACTGAACCAGGGAGTCCCGCTGCGCGTGACCCTCATGGTCGGCGACCGCGGCCATGGAGAGACGGTCCGGCGCGATTCCTCGCGCATCGTCGAGTTTGCAGCCTATCCCGCGCTCGAGCAGACCGGCGCCAAGGCTTCGGCACCCGGTTCAGCGCAGGGCACTGCCCCAGGCACCTCGTTGGAACCGTCTCAAATCCCAACGCAGAAGTTGGGCCCCAAACCGATCCTCGGCCAGGACGGCCTGTCCCCGGCAGGTGTCGTCAAATTCGACCGCGACGGGCTTTGGATCTTGGGCTACCGCTCGAACGCCGTGCAACTCGAACTGGAGCCAAGCAAGTTCGAGGCCTACCTGAGCGAAGTCGGACTGGAGTCTGTTTCCCGCGCGCGCCAGGCCGGCGGACACAGCGCGCGACCCGGGCGTGAGTCGTATTCCAGGGCTTGCAAGTCCTTGGTCCACGTCGGCGCCACGCTGCAGCCAAGCCAGGGCTACGCCCAGCGTTTGGGTTACACGCTAGAAATCTCGCCCGTCAGCGATCCGTTCCAGGCACCGCCGGTTCCAGCCCCCGGCTCGGGCGCGGCCGTGAACTTTCAGGTCGTGGTCGAGTTCCAGGGCCAGCCTTTGGAGGGCGCAAGCGTGCGCGCGATGTGCCTGGATGCCGTGGCCGAGGACGCAAGTGGCGTAGACAAGAGCGACGTTCCTCACTTGGACGCTCGCACGGACGCGAACGGACGCGCGGGGTTTGCCTTGCCGCGGGCTGGACGCTGGATGCTGGCTAGCGTGCACATGGTCCCGTGTGCGGATCCGGAACGCGCGGACTGGGAGAGTACTTGGTCTTCGCTCACCTTGGAGATCCCGGCCCCGCGCTAGATGTCGCGAAAGCCGAGCGCGACCAAGAGGCACGGTCCGCCAGCGACGACATCCAGGCCCAGCTCGTCGGCGCGCGCCAGCGCCGCTGGACTCTCTGCTCCGGGCTGCATCCACAGCCGCCGGATGCCCAGCTTGGCCGCTTCTTCTACGATTATTTCCGTCACTGGCGGCGGAGTGATGATCGAAAGCCCGCGAATTCCTCCTGGAACGCGCGCCGCGAGCGCCGTCAGGCTGGGGGCGCAGGTTAGGCCCTCGATCGTCGTTTCCTTGGGATGGACGCAGTGCACGTCCAGCCCGTGCTGCAGGTAGCAGCGCAGCACCTTGTTGCCGTACTTGTCGCGCTGCGTGGACGCGCCCACCACGGCAAACGGCCCGGCCTTGAGGAAATCGGCGATTTTGTCGTGGATCGTCACGACCCGAATATAGTGGCGAGGGACGTGAAGCTCCAAGACAAGGCCAAGAAGATCCAAGGAATTCTGGATCGGCTGTACCCCGCTCCGCCGGTGCCGCTGGATCACTCCGATCCCTACACACTGCTCATCGCGGTGCTGCTTTCGGCCCAATGCACCGACGTGCGCGTCAACCAGACCACGCCGCTGTTGTTTGCGCGCGCCAAGACGCCGGCCGCTATGGTCGAGCTCACGCCCGAACAGATCCGCGAGATCATCAAGCCCTGCGGTTTGTCCCCGGCCAAGTCCAAAGCCATCCACGGTTTGTCGCGCATCTTGCTGGACCTTCACGGCGGCCAAGTGCCGCGCACATTCGAGGCACTCGAGGCACTGCCCGGCGTCGGCCACAAGACCGCCAGCGTCGTGCTTTCCCACGCTTTCGACGTCGCGGCCTTTCCGGTCGACACGCACATCCATCGCCTCGCACAGCGCTGGGGTCTGTCGAATGGCTCGTCGGTCGAGCGCACCGAGCGCGACTTGAAAACCCTGTTTCCCGAGCGCGATTGGAAGCGGTTGCATTTGCAGATCATCTACTTCGGCCGGGAACATTGCCCTGCGCTGCGCCACGATTTCTCCAAGTGCCCGATCTGTTCCTGGGCCGAAGCCAGGAGCAGCGCAGAGCAGGCCCGCGCGGCAACGGCCAGGACACGCGCCAAAACCGGCACCAAGACTCGCGCCAAATCGCGCGCCTAGGGTCCCCTACCCACGAGATACACCCATGGACGCCAAGCAATACATCCAAGCATCCGACCGCTGCCTGGCAGCCGTGGCGCGCTGGCTCGAGAGTTTCGATCCAGACGAACTCGATTTCTCGACCACCGACGGCGTGGTCACCCTGGAATTTCCCGGCCGCGTGCGTTTCGTGCTCAATCGCCAGTCGGCAGTCAACCAGATGTGGTTTGCCGCCGGAGCCAGTGCCTGGCACTACGTATGGGACGAGGCCTCGCGCTCCTGGCGCGGCGAGAAGGACGGCCACGAATTGTTCCAGCGCATCGGCGAGCTCGTGTCCGCACGCCTAGGCCGAGACGTGGGAAGTCCGCAATGATCCAGTTGCATCGGCTCGAAGGCTTCTACTGGGTCGCGCGAGCGGGCGGATACGCGCGCGCGGCGCGGGCATTTCCCTACCCCATCACGCAGCCCGCGGTGCACCAACAGGTCAAGAAACTCGAAGCCGAACTGGGTCTGTCCCTGTTCGAGCGCGTGTTGAAGGACCGAGTGCAGCTCACGCCGGCAGGCAAACGCCTGTACGAATTCGCCGCGCCATTTTTCGAAGGCTTGACCACGCTCGAGCGTTCCCTGCGCGGCGGCCAATACGGAGGATCGCTCTCGATCCATGCCGCGCCGCTCTTCGTGCGCCATTTGTTGCCCGCCTGGCTCAAGCGCATGACCAAAGCGCGGCCGGGTGCGGAACTGCACCTCAAGGAGGTGCTGACGCACGACATCGAAGGTTTGCGGCGTGGGACGGCTGACTTGCTGATCGACCACTTGCCCGAGGTTCCACCCGATGTCGCCACCATGAAAATCGGCTCCATGCGGCCTTTCGTGGTCCTTCCCGCAGCCCGCGGCGCGCAAGTCCAAAGCGCCAAGGGCTTCAAGTTGACCGATCTGAAGGACGACACGTTCATCAGCTATTCGCCCGGCTTTTTTTCGAGCGACCAACAGCGCCGCGTGCTGGCGCTGCACTCCATCGTGCCGCCGCGCGCGATTTCCGCCAGCTCAGCCGAGTCGATCCTCGGTCTGGTCGAGGCGGGTCTGGGCTATTCCGTGATCGCCTGGCTCGAGGCCAATGGTCCACGTTGGCCGGGCGTGGTTGCGCGCGCGCTGACGACTCCGAAAGTCGAATTTCCCGTGTACGCCGCCTGGCGCAAGGAAGCGCCCGAAAACCCGCTGCTGGACCTAGCGCTGGAAACCGCCCCAACGCCTGGGTGAGGGTGCCGCGCGCAGATTTTCGGGCCAAGGCGAAACCCGCATCTTGCTCGGCGATAGAACCATTGCGTTTGCTCTACCATTGGTTCCGTCGGTCCTCCAAACGGGGAAAAGACTCTATGCGTCTTGCTCGATTCGCTTTGCGTTTGCCCTTCGCTTCCCGGGCGTTGCTAACCACTTGCACGGCGGTTGCCGGATTTGCCGAGGCGCTTCCGGCCGCAGCCCAAAACCAAAGCTGGATTCAGCAATGGGGTAGCCCAGCTGTGGATCAGTTGCTAGCCGCCGCACAGGACGGATTGGGCGGGGCATACGTGGGCGGCCTGACCCGCGGAGACCTTGTTGGCCCGAGCGCGGGTAGCTTCGACGCCTGGTTCGCGCGCTACGACGGCCTAGGAAATCAGCTTTGGATGCAGCAATTCGGTTCGCCTGGCTTCGATTCGCTGAGCGCTGCGGCGGCGGACGGATCTGGCGGAGTCATCGTCGCTGGCCAGACAGCGGGCAGTTTGGGCGGAACGAGTGCGGGTGGCGCAGATGCCTGGTTTGCGCGCTATGACGGCTCGGGAAATCAGCTCTGGATCAAGCAACTGGGAACGAATCAGTCCGAGGATGTGGACGCGGCCGCTTGGGACAGCTCGAGCGGCTTGTTCCTCGGTGGTACCACGGGGGGAAGTCTGGGCGGTACCCAAGCTGGAACCCTCGACGCCTGGATCGCTCGCTACGACAACGCCGGAAACCAGATCTGGATCCGACAACTGGGTACGACGGGTTGGGACGATGTGCTCGGCATCGCGCTGGACGGGTCCGGCGGAGTGTACGTGAGCGGCAAGACGCAAGGCAGCCTCGGGGGCCCGCTTGTCGGCGCCTACGACGCATGGTTTGCGCGTTATGACAGCGCTGGAAATCAACTCTGGATCAAGCAGATAGGGACCGCAAGCAACGAGCTTTTCACGACCACCGCGGCGGACGCATCCGGGGGCATGTACGTTTGCGGGTCCACCGAAGGCAGCCTTGCTGGACCGAACCTTGGCAACCAAGATGCTTGGCTTGCGCGCTACGATGGCGCTGGCAATCAACTCTGGATCGAGCAGTTTGGAACAGTGGACGACGACGATCTTCACGTAGCTGCAACGGACGGATCGGGAGGGGTGTTCGTCAGTGGCGATACCTGGGGCAGCCTCGGCGGGCCGGCCATTGCTTCCGCCGATGTTTGGCTCGCGCGCTACAGCGGTACGGGAAATAGATTCTGGGCCATCCAATTTGGAACGACATCCTCCGAGTACCCTCTGGCGATCGCGCCCGACGGTATCGGAGGCCTCTTTCTAGGCGGTGAGACCCACGGCGCACTAAGCGGATCTCATGTTGGCCTGGAAGACGCCTGGCTCGCACGCTTCGATAGCTCGTGTGCGGAGGTCAGATATTGCACGCCGCTGGTGAGCTCACAAGGCTGTACGCCAGCCATGAGTTGGCAGGGCAACGCCAGCTTGACGAATCCGGCCGGTTTCACGGTGATTGCCTCCCAACTCGAGCCGGCCAAGGACGGGGTGCTGTTCTTTGGCACGTCGGGTGCAAACAACTTGCCCTTTTTCGGTGGCACGCTGTGCGTCAAGGCTCCGCACTTTCGCTTGCCCATTCAAAACTCGGGCGGAGCGATTTCCTGCTCGGGTACGCTCACCTTCAACTTGAGTCAAATGCTCGCACATCCCGGCGGCGGAGCCCTGCTGACTAGCGGCGCGTTGGTGAACTGCCAAGTGTGGTTTCGCGACCCCGCGGCTCCGTTATCGGTCGGCTTGACCGATGCGGTGGAGTTCACGATCTGCAACTAGAGTAGGCGTGCCGGCCCGCGAACGATCGGGCCGCTAGCAGCGCGTTCGCATCGGCTCCCGTGCGCGCTCCTGCGCCGCTGGCGAAGCGAACTTCTTCTCCTTGGCGTGGGTCCACATCTTTTCGATGTAAGTCGCCGCATCGGGAGTCTTGCAGGCCGTGTCTCCGTGGTCGACTTCGACCTTGCCCACGCGCTTGGCTGCCGCCAGAGCCGACTTGCGGAATTCGGAGTCTCGCCCGCCGATCGCGATCATGGCACTGTTCATGGCGTCGCGCTCCAGGTTGGGCGCGGAGTGGATGGTCTGCTCGATCTTTTCCAGCAATCCAGTGAACCACGCGCTAGGAACCTGCTCGTCGGTGCTGGCCAGGTAGCCGGCCAAGATCCAGCCGCAGGAGCGCAAATCGGCCTTGGAGGATGCCAGCCATTTGCGCGCCGCGGCTAGCCCGTGCTCGCTCTCCGCGGCGAGCATGGAAACATAGCCGCCGCAAACCCTCGAATGATACGCAGCCGCCCAGCGGTCGAGCTCCGAGGCCTTGACCTTGGCAGGATCGGCGATCTTGACCGCCAAGGTTCGCGCGTCGTGATTGCCTGTCTCCCACAGTTCGAGCGCAAGCTCGTGGTCGACACCGATGCTCTTGACCATGGTCTTGAGCGTGGCGAAGCTGACCCCGAACATGGGTTCCTTGGCGCCATGTCGCGCGTAGGTCTTGCGCGTCTGCGCGGAGCCGGCTTGTTCGAGCGCGCGCATGGCCGCGGAAAGAGTCATTCGCATGGCTGTCGCTCTCGAAGCGGCCTTGGCGGGCTTCTTGGTGGTCGTTGCTTTGGTTGCCATGGAAAAAACTCTACGCCGAGTCTTCGAAAAATGGGAGCAGTCCCTGACCGGTTTCTGCGCTGGCAGCAGCGCCCTACCGGGGCTATCGTTGCTTGTCCTGGCATGGCCCTCGCTGGCCGTGGTCCGCGCGCCTTGCGCTACACCCCGGCGGCAGCACGAATTCGGCGCGCCAGGGACACGCTCATGCCCATCACACCCTTTCACGGCGGAATCGGCCTGGCCATCAAGGGGCTTGCACGGAGTCGCTTTTCCTTCTTGCTGTTCAGCGCGACGCAGGTCGCAATCGACTTGGAACCGGCTTATCACCTGCTGCGAGGAAACGGGCCGGCTCATCGATTTTTCCACACTTTGATCGGCGCAACGATCGTGTCGGTTGCCTCCGTGACCCTCTTGCGCCCGGTTGCAAACGCCTGGTTGAGCTATCTAAATCGCCGAGCGAGCACGCCACGCATCTTCGCCAACCACCCGCCCATCTCTTGGCCAGTCGCTCTGACGACGGCTGTCGCCGGAGTCCTTGGCCACATCGTTCCCGACGCGATCATGCACTACGATGTCGAGCCATTCGCACCGTTCCGCACGGAAAACTTCTTGTATCGCGTGGTTTCGCTGGGCCAGCTGCATCTGGCCCTGGTGATCCTTGGTTGCTTGGGAGCCGGGATGATCGTTCGATCCGCGCGCACGCGCGACTAGAGCCGGCGAGTTGCCTGTGGCCGCGACCTTAGGCCTCTTCGGACCTAGAGACTGATCTGCGCTCGAAGAGTGCCAGCGTCTCACCGTGGTAGACAGCTGTGCCGAATCGCTCGAAACCACATTTCTTGGCTACAGAGAGTGATGAGTCATTGCGCGGGTCGATGATGCATACCAAGCGCCGCGCCGAACCAAAATGCTCAGCCGCCCAAGCGACCGCGGCAGTCACGGCTTCGGTGGCTAGCCCACGACCTTGCGCGGCGGGAGTCAAGAGCCAGCCGACCTCGGGATCGGAGCCCAGCTGCGGCAATCCGTCGCGCCGGAATTCGCCAAGTCCAATCACCCCCAGGAAGAGTCCGCTCGTGCGATCGACTACGATCCACATTCCAAAGCCGAGCAACTGCCAGTGCCCGATGTTGCGCAAGAACCGCATCCAGGCGTCCTCGCGTGCGATCGGCTTGCCGGTGATGTAGCGCACCACCTCGATGTCGCCGAGCAGCTCCGCAATGCTGTCGAAGTCGCTTGGTCGATGTTCGCGCAGCACGAGGCGCTCGGTCGTCAGGATGGGAACGTCGCTGCGCGGTGCGGGCATGGCGGATCAAGCGCCAGTGTGCAAGACGGTCCCAGCCGTGCCAAGCTGCGCGATACATGCGAGGACAGGGCGGCGCCTGGGACTTGACGGGGTCCGCCCAAAAAAGACTGCGGGTTCCTGCCCCCGGCCGCGCATGGACGTGGGGCGCCGCAGCGCATAGGCAGCCCCCCCACCCACCTGTCCCGCGACCGAGGCCTAAACCTCGGGCAACGCCACTGGAGATCGAATCATGCAAAGGCAACGCAACGTTCGTCGAACATTCCGCGCATCCGTGACGGCAGCACTCCTGTTGCTGCTGGGTGCCTGCAGCAACGCCGATGCCGGCGGCGGACGCCCCGACTTGACCCAGGTAAGGCAGCGCCTGGCAGACAACGCCAGCGCCCAGACCGAGGGGCATGCTCGGCTCGTGGACTTCAAAGAGAAGCGCTGCGAGAAGACCGACGAAATGGGGGGCGCATCGAACTGGATCGTCGAAGTCGAAGGCGTAATGGAGATCGACGCGCCCTGCTACTACCTCAACCGCGACAGAGCGAAGGGAGATCGAGTCAAATTCGAATTCTCGACCAACTTCATCCACGACGACAAAGGCAAATGGATCCAAGAGCCAGGCAGAATCGACGAATTGTAATCCGGCTTACGGGACCAGAGCGGCAGGAGTCTGACGCGAAACGGCGGTGAGCGTGCGCGTATGCTCGAGGTATGGCACCTAGCCCCTTGGCATCAGCGCCGGAAACGCGGCGGCGTCGCCTTGCCCTTCTGCGACAAGCCGCGACTTCTGGCTGAACACACGAAATGCTTACGCGAACTGGATAGCTGCATGGCTAAGCTTGCGCGCATGCTGCCCACATTCGCCCAAGCTCTCTGGTCTGCCGCTGCTTGCTCTCTTGCGTTGCCTCAGGAAGCCGCTCCGATTCGATTCCTCGACGCGTCCCAATCGAACCTTCCTCCGCGCGACAGCGTGCCGCGCAATTCGATGGACATCGAAGCCGCGGATCTGGATAAAGATGGCGACCTCGACTTGGTAGTTGCCCAAGAGTTCTTGGCCAATTTGGTGCTGCGCAACGTCGGCGCAGGCCGCTTCGAAGTCTGGGACTTGCTGCCTAGTCTCGACGCGTTTTTGGCCAAGTCCGGCGCGCCAGGACACGACAGCGAAGACATCGCCGTAGCCGATTTCAACGGCGATGGGCTGCTGGACATCGTGTTCGTGTCCGAAGACGACGTGAAGCTCGGTCGCAAGGACGTGCATGAGTTCTATCGGGGCGCTGCTGGCGGCAAGATGGAACGAGTGCTTGGGCTACTCCCCGACAGCGAAGCCAACGCCATCGCGTATGCCGACTGGAACCGCGATGGGCATGTCGATCTCTTGCTCGCAGGCGCCGGGCAGGACCGGTTGCTCACAAACGACGGTAAGGGCGCCTTCAAGGATGAAACCCAAGCGCGCCTGCCGCGCGAAGCCGCAACCACTCAGGATGCGGAATTCTTCGACGCGGATGGCGACTTGGACCTGGATCTCGTGCTGGCCTTCGAAGGTGGTCACGCGCTGTGGATCCAGCAGGATGGGATCTTCCACGATCGCACCAAGGCGGCTTTGCCGGCCCCGGAGTTCGTCGAAGCGCGCAAGGTCGCTGCGGTCGACATCGACCGGGACGGCGATCTGGATTTGTACTTCTCCCACGTTGGTTGGATGGGGCGCGTGCCGCAGGACCGCCTGTACAAGAACGACGGCAAGGGCCAGTTCACGGATGCGACCACGGAGTGCCTCGGTGCAGAATCGGGGACTACCGCGGACGCGCGTTTCGCGGACTTCGACGGCGACGGCGATCTCGATTTGGTGCGCGTCAATTTGGGTCCCCTGGAGATCCTCACCAATGACGGTCAGGGGCGTTTTACCGACGTGACCAAAGCGGCACTTCCCGAAGCGATCTCTGGGCCTGGTTTGGGAGTGGAGATCGCCGACTTCGATCGCGATGGCGCGCTCGATTTGTACGTCGGTTATCTAGCCGGCCCCAAGAAGGACCCTGGCGCCTTCGATCGGTTGCTCCTGGGAGTCAAGCCCAAGTAAGCTGCGCCCGCCGCTCGGGATAGGTTTTCCGCGCGCGTTGGGCTCAGTTGCCGCCAGGTAGATCTGCTGCGCCTAAGGCCGAACGGGGCGGAACCACACGGGCCAGCCGCGCAGCGAATTCGGCACTCGATTCCACGTACAGACCTTGGGACTCGAGCTTGGACGCGGTCAGGTAGGCTCCGGCCTGATCGGACGCGGTCAAGCGGGAATTCTTGGTGGAACGCATCCAGCCACTTTCGTCCGGCCCAACTCGAAGCCTCAGACGCTCGGCTGAGTTCTCCAGCTCACGCAGGTTGGTCAAGACGAGCGTGCTTGCAACATCCCCATCGGCCGCGTCCTGCGCCCAGTGCGCCATGACGCGCGCCGCATTGAATGGGCTCGATGGCATGTCGATCACCAGCGAATCGCCGTGCAATGTCATGAAACGCTCACCGCGGTCATCGGCCGCGTTGGCAAGTTCGAGCGTGCGCTCGTCGAAGGTCGGGTATTTTCCGAGTTCGAAGCGCGCAGCCTTGGGGTCCGGGTCGGCGACGGGCAATCGAGCCAAGATGTCGGCTGCGCGTTGGAACCTCAGGTGCCTCCACAGCGTAACCTTGCCCTCGCTGTCGAGCCCCAGCACGCACTCCACGACTTGCGTGCCTTCAAAGAGCATGCGCAAGTCGCTATCGTTTTCTGGTTCGGCGCTTTCGGGCGGAAGGCTCAGGAATCCATCGATGTCAAAGGATGGGAAACCACCGTCGGCGGGAAGTACACGCGATCCGGCCACCAAGGCTGCCAGATGCTTGCTTGCATGGTCGCCGTCAGATCGCAATTGGTAGTGGATCGAGAGCAGTTCGATCGTGTCGGACGCCTCGTCGACGCGCAACAGGTAGTCTTTGGAACGCGCTTCGAACGCGGGCCCTAAATCGATGTGCAAGCACCCGGCTGAGCAAGTGAGCAGGCTGGCAAACAGGAACCAAAGCCACGCGCGCATGATTTCCCTCCGCCGTCGAGCGGATTGCTCGATTTCGTCCGGCGCTGCCGAGTCTACAGAACCAGCGGCGGCCGGCACACGCGTGCTACCCAGGCTGAGCGGAATTCTCTTGCAGTTTCAGGGGGCCCTGGGTCCGATGGCTGTTCAGGCGGAGTCGGTTACCTGTTCCTGAGCTTCTACGGAATGGAGTGGCGCTTATGGTTGTGAAAAGAGTCCTGATGGCTGCGGCCTGTCTGCTCGCGGCGGCCGGCCCGAGTCGCGCGCAGGTTCCCGTGCGGACTCCGGTGGCCAAGCCCAAACTGCTGTGCGACCAAGTGACCACGGTCGCGGATCCGAAGTTGGAAGGCGGCGGAGTCGCGCTGTCCGTGCGCGCCGAACCGCCTACGTTCGTTGCGGGAGCTAGCCTGCAAATCCTCCAAGGCTCGAGCGTTGTGGCGACTCCCTGGAGCGGCGACCTGCCCAGCGGCGCTGCGACTCCGATCGTTTGGGATGGCCGGGATGCGCTCGGCAAATGGCTCGACACGGGCAGCTACACCATGCGCGTGCAAGCCGCCGGGGTCGTGACCGTCGAATTGCCGCTGCACCTAGTGCGCCTTGGAATCCGCGAGATGGAGTTTCAAGACAGCCTGGGCAGCAACAACGAATTCCCGATGGTGTATTTTCGCAAGTCGGGCACCTACCAGTTCTACGCAACTCCGGCCATTCACGAGTATTTGAACGTTCAGGAGGCCGGCGAACTGGCCGACCTCGACATGAACAACGGCGACCCGCGCTCGGTCGTGCCAGTGCACACGGCGACCGACATGCCGGTGATGGAAGGCGCGAACTACGACGACGATCGCTACAACTATCCGCTGGCGTACGTCCAAGGAAGCGCGCCGCGGGTCGAAGTCACGTTTGGGTCGAGTGCTTGTTCCAAGGCTGGGGTAGCCATCAGCCCCGGATACCCGGTTCCGGGGCACGAAATCCGCCTGCAGGCATGGGTCGCAAGCCAAGTCGTCGCTTCCAGCGCGCCCATTCAGCCCGGCGGCACTGCGCTGCTCGATTTGGTGCCGCTCCCGTCGCATCTGAGCCGTTCGGAGGTCGAAATCGAGTGGAAGTGGCAGACCCGCTCAGGCGAGTCAGCGCCCTGGTCGGACATCCTCGGATCGACCAAGACGACGCATCGCTTCTACACGCTGCTTGGGGAACCCAACTTCAAAGCCAACCCCAATGGCACGCAGTACGCGGGTCCCTGGGTGGAAGTGTGCGAATACATGACCACTTGGGCGCAGGCCTTGGGCCTGTTCCCGGCCGATGCCGCGACCCTGACCCAAACGCACGTGCAGGGTTTCTTTGGACAGACGAGCGGAATACCGGCGGCCCTGGAGGGCGTGAAGTACGACGCCGGTCCCTTGGGCGGCGACAGCGGATCCAATCGCTACTTCAGTTCCTCCACCTGGCGCATCAACCTCTCCTCGTGGCTTAACAACCATGCCGGCGGACCGTTCGTGAATTGCAGCGACAACATGGGAGCCACGACGACCATGCTCTCCATGCTGGGTGTCGACAACGTCCGGCCGATGCGCCTGGGAGGGATGACGCTCAAAGCCATCTGGGGCATCGGCGCGCCGGCCTACACGACCAACTTGTGGGGTTCTGGCAGCCACGGCTTCAGCTACCACCACATTGTCACGGACGACAACGCCCAGACCGTCTCGGACACCTGCATGCAACTCGATGAGGATGGGACTCCGGGGGCAACGCCTGGAATACCCGGGTGGAACCATCGCCGTCCATGGCTCGGCATAGGTGGCTACCGCGATCTTTCGGCCTACAACACCGTGTCCTACTCGCTCGAGACCCTGCCCGGGCTCTACTAACAAGGTGGCCAACATGAGAAACAGTCCCCTGGTTTCAAAAGCCCTGCTGGGGTTGGCTCTGATGGCTGGCCGCGCGGCAGCCCAGACCGCCGCGGAGCAACAGTCGAGCCTGGCAGCCGAGCACTTTCGCCAGGTGCGCGAGCTGTACAACCAGCGCGCCTGGGCCAGCAGCCAAGCACGCGCGGGTTTTCCCTGGCTCGAGTTCGCGCCCAGCGGGTGGCAGGGCGAAGCCGAGCGCACCGACGGCGGACTTCTGACGCGCCACTTCAAACGCCTAGAACCTGCCCAAAGTCCAAGAAGTTTCTGGATCGAATTGCACGTTGCGCAAACGAGTGCCAAGGCGCAGGAAACGCTCATCGGTTGGCTCGCCGGCGTGTCGCGTCCGCAAGCGTTGCCTTCCACGAGTTCCTGGCAGCTCGATGTAGGCGACGTGGGTTTCGTGGGGCCCTCGGGTGCGGGCGACAAAGCCATTGCTTGGCTCGGGTTCGTGCGCGGAAACATCGCCTTGCGCCTGGTCGCCACCGACCCGACGCGCGAACCGACCTTGGAAATTGGCGGACTTGCGCGCGAGTTCGACCAGGCCATCAGGAGTCAGCGCATCCTTGCGGACGGTGAGCAGGCTCCCACGAACCAAATCGAACTGTTTTCCGCGAGCAAGGTCGACGCCATTGCTGGCGAAAGGATCCCGCTCAGCCTGCTATTTGCGCCGTCCATGAGCGCAGCGCGCCACTTCGACTGGACGGTCGGCGGAACGGGCCAGGGCTACGTCGAACAGGATTCCAGCGGCCGGTACGTGCTGCATACAACCGGCCCGGGCAAGATCGAACTCGCCGTGGCGGTCACGGGAGCGCTCGGCTGGACGAGCACGCGCTCGCTGGAAGTTCTCGTGTCCGACGATTGAACCAAGCGCATGTGAGCCGATTCATGCTCGAATCCGTTCAGCCCGTGCTGGGATCGGGCGATGTGAACCGTTCCTGCAAGTTCTACGAGCAGCTGGGGTTCGAGGTCGTGTTCCGGGACGACAAACTTGCGCCCAAATACGCAGCGATCGTGCGCGAGGGCGTTGATCTCCACTTGCAGTGGCAAAGCCCGGATCAATTCGTTCCTGGATTGGACCGGCCTACCGTTCGCTTCGTGGTGCACGATGTCGATGCGCTGTACGCAGAGTTCAAGTCACGAGGGATGATTAGCCCCAAGACCACGGGCCATGGGCCGTGGCGCGCGCCGGGGAATACTCCCTGGCACACGCGCGAATTCCACCTGCGCGATCCGGACGGAAACGGCCTGCACTTCTATCGCGCGCTCTGAACCACCTGGGGCACGGCCCTTGGGGTAGCCTTGGCCGCGCCAAGCGCCTCACCCATCATTTTTCTTCTTCTTGCCGCCGAGCAGGTCTTCCAGGCCCTTGGATAGCGCGCCTTCGGCCGCCTTCTTGACGACGTCTTCGAGGAAATCCTTGCCGATCTTGACGCGCGGTTTGTCCCAGGTGCCGCCAATCTCGATCGGCACGAGCATCTCGGGATCGAGGAAATCGCGCACCTTGTCCAGCTCGCGCTCGACCTTGGATCCAAGCGCCGCTAGCGGAATCTTGGTCGTCAACGCGTACTTGCGTGTAGCCAGGTCGACCGAGCCTTTCAGGTTGACGTCTCGCCCACCGATTTTCAGCGGCAGTTTGTCGTAGCGGCACACACCTTTGTCGATCTTCAGCGTGATCGGGGCCAGGGTCGCCTGCTTGGATCCCGGTGCTGCTTGACCGGCCAGCCCAAGAGCCGCGTCGAACTCGGGCAAGAACGAGTACAGAATGTCGTTTAGATCGAGCACGACCTCGGCGTCGAGCTTCGATAGGTCGCCATTCAGCGGCAAGCTGAAGACTTTGGCGGAAAGTCCCACGGGCCGCGCGCCTTCCGGCTTGGAGACATGCACGAGCATCGGCACCAGCGATCCGACGATGCGCTTGGCAAACAGCGGAGACAGCGGTACTTCCGCTTCGAGGCCTTGACCACCGACTGCCTTGAGGACCATGTCGTCCACGTTGGCGCGCAGGTCAAGTTTGGCCTGGGGCGAGCGAAAGTTCGCTTGCAAGTCGCGATCCGGGCCAGATGGCCACTGGCCCTGGAACGAGAATTCCATGTCGTTGCCCAGTACGTCGACGAGCAGGCCGTCTTGCGCCGCGATGGCATCGATCAACGCGGTGGGCAAGCCCTTGGCCGAGCCCTTGGCTTGAGCAGCCGCCGTTTGCCGTCGGACAGGATCCGCAGACACCCACGCGGCGGGATCGTCGATCCGCGCGCTGAAGTCGATCGCTCCTGGAGGGGTACTGGCGATCTGAGCCGAGACGACCAGATTGGCTCCTTTACCGGGGGCCAAATCGAATTGCACCTTCCCGGCCCGCAGCGGCACATCCGTTCCGTTGCCTGAGCTCCCAGCGGGCGGTGGATGGGTGTAGATCAGTGCCGGCAGTTCGAGCGCGATTTGTGCGCGACCGCGCTGGACAGCGCTTTCCAACGTGGGCGCAGGGGATCCGTCCGCCGTCCCCATCAGAAAGTCGAACGGGAACTCGATGTCGC
The DNA here is from genome assembly GCA_021730845.1 of Planctomycetota bacterium. GTDB lineage: Bacteria > Planctomycetota > UBA1135 > UBA1135 > JAKFYL01. Next base: position 18,920 of record JAKFYL010000116.1, read on the forward strand.
TGGCGCGCATTTCCACGCGCGCTTGCTCGGATTCCAGGCGCAAGCTCGCGCCCGGCGGGAGGCTCGCGCCCACGTACGTCGCCAGCAACGCCGATGTCGGCTGCAGCGTCAACTCGATCGCGTCGCCCGATTGGCAGCGCAAGACTCCATTCTCGGAATTGCCGCCCGCTGCAAGCTTGATCCGCGCGCCCTCCAACACCAGGGAAACGTCGGTCGCCTTCGCCGAAAGCGCCCGATTCTCGAGTTGCAACTTGACCCGGTCGCCCAATAGCTCGTTTATTTCCGCGGCGCGCGCCGGCGGCAAGAACTGAGCCAGCAGTTCCAGGCCCGTGAATTCCAAGTCCACGCGCGCCGGGGGCAGGCTCTCGCGCGCAGTGAACAACTCGCGTGCGCCCACTTTGCCCTTGGCGCTCGTAACTTTGCCGCCAGCAGACAGGCTCAGCGACAAATCGCTGGTGAGCTCCGACTTGGCCATGCTGAGGGTGCCCGCTGCCGCAGCGTCGAGGGAGGTACCCACTTTCTCCGACAAACCTGGACCAGCCCACAGCTCGGCGGCTTGCGTGGGAAATCCCTGCACCGCGAACTCGAAGGCCACTGGATTCAAATCGCGCGCGGTTGCGATCTTGGCCAGCGCCGCAAGATCTTGACCGGAGAATTGCCCGCCTAGCTTGCCGGCCTTGGCGAACGAAGCGTCGAACTGAACTCGGTACCGATTCTCGCTTCCGCCCACGCTTCCCGATGCCTGCGCATCCACATGCGCACCCAGCGAGTCGGCTAGTTTCTTGGAAGATGGGCCGGCTTTCTCGCTCGCGCCGGCCGCGGCGCTCGGAGGTAGTGCAAAGCGTTCGACCAGCGCCATCGGAATCGCCTTGGCCTCCACCTGGAAAGCCACGGGATCGACCTTGGATTCCAGGAGCAAGGGAAGCTGGGCCGCATCTTGCGCGGTAAGGCTGGCTTTGAGCATTCCGCCGCCGGCCAGGGCGCAATCCAGTTTGGCGTCCACGGCGGACTTGCCGGCGCGCGGCTCGACGCTCAAGTCGGTGCGCACGCTTTGCAGCGCGACATCGAATTCAGGCACCGTCACGAAGGTGCTTGCGTCCGAAGCACCCACGGCGCGCAGTTCGAATTTGGCCGCAGCCCCCGAAAGAAGCTTCACCCAGTCGATCTGGGACTGCGCAGCTTGGCTCGAAGCGGAGCTTGGCGCGCTCTGGAATTGCGCCACAAGCGGTCCAAGCGGCAAATCGAGCGCGGTCAATTTGCACTCGACTTGCCCCGGCGCGAACTGCGCGCGCCCTGCAAGAGCAGGCGGCATGAGCGCTGCAAGAACCGCCGTGCTCACGCGAATGTCAGGCCCAGGCTTGTCCTTGGGAACGCTCAAGCGATTGGCCGTGGCATCGAACTCGAGCGCGCCGGCGGCCTGGATGCCGA